>JAPPKR010000282.1 GCA_028819835.1 bacterium
GCGTTGCCATGGTGAGCAGGCGGATCGGCGTCGAGGAGAGACGGGCGCGGCTGGCCTTCCGTCACCATCTTCACCCCGATCACCGGGCGTCGTCTCCGGTTGAGGCCGCCCGCCACCAGGTGGGGCTACACACAAGCGATCCCGCTACCCCCTTCCTCTCCGCCTGGGCGAGGGTGGACGATCTGGCTCTCAGCGACATGGAAGCCTGCCTATACGATGATCCTTCCCTGTTCCGCATCCTGGGAATGCGCCGCACCCTTTTCGCCGTTCCCTCCGACCTGGTCCCCTTGCTCCATCATGGATGCGCCCTCCCCCTAGCGGCACCCGAAAGGCGCAGATTGGCGGGGTACCTCGAAGCCGAAGGGATCACGGATAACGGACACGGCTGGATCGACCAGGTGGGGGACGCCACCGTAGAGGCGATCATGAACCGTGGGGAGGCTCTGGCCACCGAACTGCGGGAGGATGTGCCCGAACTCAAGGAGACCCTCACCTTCGGCAGGGGAAAAAAGTGGGGAGGGAAGGTTGGCGTCTCCACCCGGGTGCTCTTCCTTCTGGCCACTGAAGGGCACATCCTTAGAGGCCGTCCTCGGGGAACGTGGCGCAGCGGTCAATACCGCTGGACCACCATGGAGCGGGTGTTGCCGGCCGGCATTCCCGCACTCGACCCGGCGGTTGCCCGAATGAGGCTCGTCGAACGGTGGCTGCGCGCCTACGGACCGGGGACCGAGGCCGACCTGAGGTGGTGGACGGGCTGGACCCTGCGGGATCTGAGACCAGCGCTCGGCGCCCTGGACCTGGCCGAGGTCGAGGTAGACACCGGCCCGGCATGGGTGATGGCGGACGACCTCGACCCCGTTCCCTCCCCCGGTCGGTGGGCAGCGCTTCTGCCAGGCCTCGATTCCACCGTGATGGGATGGCGCGAGCGCCACTGGTACCTCGGCGACCGCTGGGATGGGCTGTTCGACAGAAACGGCAACGCAGGGCCAACCGTGTGGTGGTGCGGCCGGGTGGTGGGGGGCTGGGGCCAGAGACCCGACGGGAGCGTCGTCCACCGCTTGACCGAGGACATCGGCGCCGACGGGAAGGCGGCCGTGGCCCGGCGCGCCCGTGCTCTGGAGGTCTGGCTTTCCGGAGTCCGGGTGACGCCCCGCTTCCCGACTCCCCTCTTTCGGGAGTTGTCCCGATAGCGAGGGAGAAGGGAGTTCATGACTCTAAGGGGGAATGCCGGTTGGGAGGCACTCGCGAAACAAAAGCGCAGAAAGTGCCAGCAAGGGTTGACTCCTGTCACAAGCCCGTTGCATAGTGAAGGGGTCGAACACCTCCCGGTCCGTCCCGACGTCGTTCGGACCGCACCAAGAGCGCCCCTGGCGCGCAGGAGGTCATATCTTCCCGAACCCGTCCCCGGCTGGGGCCGGCGGACCGCGTTCGGACCTGTGGTGGTGGCGGCGGGGGATGGGCCCGAACGGGCGAGGAGAACCGGCCCGATTTTCGCGATTTAGGAGGCTATATCACGGTTCTGGGTGGAACCGGGAAGGCCTACTCGCTCACCCCCTCAGAAGCGAGCGGCGTCGGCTTGGGCGTAGCCGACCACCTGCTTGTCGGCGCCCACCACACCTTCCAGGTTGGCAACTATCTCCGCCAGTTGTCCGGGCGGGATTGCACAGGTCAACTCGTCGTCGCCCATTCCGGTGCGGGCCCGCGACAGCGCGCATCCCATCGACAGCGCCACCTTGCCCTGATCGATGGCGATGGGAAGGATCTGGCACTGGGGCTTTCCGCTGAGATGGATGGAGACCGCGTCGCCCAACTCCATGGCTTGATAGGGGCTCAGCCTGAGCAATACGACGTCGGGGTCGTGTGGGGTATCGGCGAGCGGTCCGTAGACGATCGAAGAGGGCCGGCGGTCCAGGGCCGCCACCCCGGCAAAGGCCTCCATGGTCACCCAGCCGACTTCCAGCAGCGCTCCCACATCCTCTCGATCGAGGATGTCTCCGGCCTCGACCAAGCCGTGGGTGTACTCGCCCACCGAGCAGTTGCCGTGATCGTCCGGGGTGGTGAAGAAGGTGCGGGTGTGGGCGTGCATCCAGAAGACGCAGGGAGCCGGAACCGCGCCTGATCTCCCATCCGGAGTGGGCTCTGACAACGGGCCTCCGAAGGGGGCTATCCCACTGTCTGCAGCGACCGGATCCTCCGAAAAGGTGATGGCGATGGGGGCGTGCTCCAATCCGAGCAGGTCGGTGAGCCGCAGAGAAAGATCTCTCCAGTCGGTTGTCATTGTTTACTCCTTGAATCGAACAGGTGGCCCTCATGGCAAGCATACCCGTCCCTAACTTGCCGGACCGGCCATCCTCTGCGAAGACCCGTCCGGGCGTGGACCGACGCCGGAGCGGAGGAGTCCGGGCTAGCTCCAGGCCTGGGATGATCCAGCTCCTATGGGACGAAAAACGCAGTGGCCCACAGGGAAAGCAGGACACATCTGGGCGCTCAACCCACACGACATGCCTATATATTCAACTACCACAACCAGGGAAGGTTTGCCATGACCGAAGTCTTTGTCGTCGATGCCTGCCGGACACCCATGGGGCGAGTCGGAGGACAACTGGCGGGAGTTCGTCCCGATGATCTGGCCGCACATGTGATCGCCGCCCTGATGGACCGCAACCCGACCTTGGCAGGGACAGACATCGAGGATGTGGTGTGGGGGGCGGTCAACCAGGCCGGGGAAGACAATCGAAACGTCGCCCGGATGGCGGTACTCCTGGGGGGGCTGGGGATCGAGACAGCCGGGCAAACCGTCAACCGCCTGTGCGGATCGGGACTGCAGGCCATCATCACCGCTTCGCAGTCTCTGGCTGCGGGGTGGGGGGACGTGATGATCGCGGGCGGTTCCGAATCGATGAGCCGCGCTCCCTTCGTGATCACCAAACCGGAACGGGCCTATGGGGTGGGCGCGCCGCAGATAGTCGACACGGTGTTGGGTTGGCGGCTGGTCAATCCTCGCATGCAGGCTATGTATTCGCCCATCAGCATGGGTGAGACGGCCGAAGAAGTTGCCTCCAAGTACGGGGTCACCCGTTCCGACCAGGACCGGTTCGCCCTGACCAGCCACCGCCGGGCCATCGCCGCCCAGCAAACCGGTAGGTTCGATAACGAGATCGACCCCATAGAAGCACCGATATTGCCCAAGAAGCGGACCACCGCCACGATCACTTCGGACCAGGGGCCGCGATCCAATACCTCGATGGAGGCCCTGGCGAACCTCCCTGCGGTGTTCCGAGAGGGAGGGACCGTGACCGCCGGCAACTCCTCACCGCTGAACGACGGGGCTGCCGGGGTGATTCTGGCAACCGCCGCCGGGTTGGAGAAAGCGGGCCTGACCCCTATGGCACGCCTGGTCTCCGCCGGGGTTGCAGGAGTTCATCCGGACCTGATGGGAATCGGGCCGGTCCCCGCCTCCGAGAAGGCTCTGGCCCGGGCCGGTCTGGGGGTGGGCGACCTCGACCTGGTGGAGTTGAACGAGGCGTTTGCCGCCCAGGCGGTGGCTTGCCGGAACGAACTGGGCATAGACCCGGAGATCCTCAACGTGAACGGGGGCGCCATCGCCCTCGGCCATCCCCTGGGTTGTTCGGGGGCCCGCATCCTCACCACTCTGGTGCATGAACTCCGCAGGCGCGAGGGCCGCTACGGGCTGGCCACCATGTGTATCGGCGTGGGACAGGGGATCTCCTTGGTCGTGGAAAGAGTGTGACAAGAGACCGACCGCAGTGATCGAAGTCCAAAGATCGTCCACGGTTAGGCTACGGAAGCGTCTTGCGTAGCTATTTGAGAGTTCCACCGGGGTGGGGGGAGAACCTGGCTCGAGCGGGTGTGGAGCCGGGAACCACCTCCGACGGTCTGGTGTTCTGGACCGACCAGGCCCTCGGGGACGAGTGGGAGAATGTGTCGGACGAGTTGACCGAGGCGTTCGCGCTTTCCCGGGAGGCGGCCCGGGCGGGAGCGCCGGTGGTATACGTGGTCGGGAGCCCCGATCTCCTCGGAAAACGAGGGGCGGGCAAGGCAATGGTGGCCACCGGTCTCCTATCGGCTGCCCGCGACCTGGCCCAGGAGACCGCCAAGGCGGGAATCCCGGCCAATGTCCTCGCCATCGTCGAGGACGCCGATCCGGAGATGGTCGCAAACTGGATAGCCCGTCTATTGGACAACCCCGGCACCACCGGCGAGTTGGTCCGTCTCGGCGCGATCCATCTGGGGAAGGCTCTCCCGTGACCAGGCCCACTGCGGTGATCACCGGCGCCGGACGGGGGATAGGCCTGGCCACCGCCCTCCGGTTCGTCGAGGAGGGATTCCACGTCCTGATGGCCGATCTCGATCCGGCCGTGATCGAGACAGCCGCAACCCTGAACGGCGGCCGGCATACCAGGGGGATCGTGGCAGACGTCGCCACCGCACAGGGACGGCGGGCCATCGTGAGTGCAATGGAGGAGCGGGGAGGCGCGCTGGCGGCGCTGGTCAACAACGCCGGGATCGTCCGGGATGTCCGGCTGGTGAACATGACGGACGAACAATTCGCGGTGGTGGTCGGGGTGAACCTGGGCGGCGCCTACCAACTAACCCGGCAGTTGGTCCCTTTCCTGGGAGAGGGATCGGCGGTCGTGAGCATCTCGTCGCGGGCCTACCTGGGAAGCTTCGGGCAGTTCAACTACACCATGTCCAAGGGCGGGTTGATCGGGATGACCAGGGCCTTGGCACGCCAACTGGCGCCGCAGAAGATCCGGGTCAACATCGTGGCCCCCGGATTCACCGAATCCATCCTGAGCCGCTCAATGCGTCCCGAACTGAGAGAGAGGCTGGTCAACACCGCCGTCCTGCGAAGGGCTGCCGAGCCGGAGGAGATCGCCGATCTGATCTCATTCCTGTGTTCGGACAAATCACTGTTCATCACCGGACAAGTGATGCTCATCGACGGCGGCCGCAGCCTCTGAGTTGCAACAAACCTGCCATCGCATCTTCACCCTGAGCAATAATATATCTAACACATCGACTTTGATATATACTGTTAGGCCATGACGAAGCGGCTGATTGACATCGATGATGACTTACTGGACCAAGCCCGGACCCTCACCGGCGCGACAACTATGAGAGAAACGGTCAACACTTCCCTTCGCGAGGTGATCAATGCCGAACTCCGTCGGCAGCACCTGGTGCGGCTGGTAACCGGCGAGGGAACAGACATAGCCGATGACGAGGTCATGGCCGGGGCATGGCGGTAGCGCCACAGTGGCTGGCTGACAAGAGCGCGCTGGCCCGACTGGCTCAACAACCGGTGGCGACTCGAATGGAGCCCCTTTTGATCAACGGCTTGGTCGCCACCACTCCCATCATCGACCTCGAAATCCTCTACAGCGCCCGTTCCCTAGAGGACTACGAGAGCATCCTTCTGGAACGGCGAGCCCTGCCCTCTTATCCCCTGACCGAAGAATCGACAGATCGCGCCATCGAAGTTCAACACAGATTGGCGCGGCTTGGCCGGCACCGGATCCCCTTGCCTGACTTGCTGATCGCCGCGGTCGCGGAAACCAACCACCTGACGGTGATTCACTACGACGCCGACTACGACCTCATCGCTGAGGTCACCCGGCAACCCTGCGAATGGGTGGTGCCTCGCGGTTCCCTCTGACCTGGGAGCAAGCCACCGTCACCCGCGGTAGGGCACGAAACCGAGGCGCTTGTCGACGACGTTGAGGACGGGGCGCCCGGCTTTCCAGCGGCGCAGGTTGTCGAGGAACTGGACGGCCAGTCGCTCTTCGAACCCGCTGCCCGACATGTGAGGCGAGACATACACGTTGGGCAGATCCCACAGAGGGCTATCAGGAGGTAGGGGCTCGGTCACGAAAACATCCAGAGCCGCTCCCGCTATCTGGCCTTCCCGCAGGGCGGCAATCATCGCTTTCTCGTCCACTGACGCCCCCCGACCGACATTTATGAACCTGGCGGTGGGCTTCATCAGTGCGAACTCTTCAGCTCCGAACAGGCCTCGCGTCGCAGCAGTGAGGGGCAGAGCGCAAATCACGTAGTCGGCCTCGGGAAGCAACTCGGCCAGATCGCCCATTGGATGGATGGTCCCGAAGTCCGGATCGGCGTCCCGTCGGCTTCGAGCCACCCCTCGCACCTCCATGCCGACCCTTCCCAACATGTGGGCGACATCCCGTCCCACGCCTCCTGCACCGAGTATCAGCGCCTTCTGGCCCTCCAGGACCCCCACTTCCCGGTTGACCCACCTTCGTTCCCGCTGGTACTCCATGTTGTCGAAGAACTCTTTCACATAGGCCAGGATGCACATCAACACCCACTCGGCCATGGGGCGGTCGAACACCCCCGCCGCGTTGGTGAGAACCGCGGAGCTCTCCACCAACCCGGGGAACAGGGGCCTGTCCACCCCCGCCGCGGCGACATGCACCCAATCCACATTTCCGGCAAGCTCCCACGATCCCTCCAGCAAATCCGACTTGTACGCCCAGACCACCGCAATCTCGGCTTCGGGAAGGATGGCGTCGAGGCCCGCCTTGGTGGAAGCCGCACGAAGCACCGCCTCCGCACCCACCAACGACGACAACCTCTCGGGCGGCGTGTCCGTGTAGTTCACCACCGCAACCACCGGGGCGGACGTCCCGGCGCCGGAGGGGTTCATCTCTCCGGTGTGCAACTGCGACAAGGGTTCACCCCCTTCCTGAAGTGAAAGCTAGAGGAGTGGAAGGACCTCTTCTCCCAGACGCTGGATCTGCTCAGCGGCCTGGTCGTAGGTTTCGCCCGGGAGGTGAGGGAAGAAGGTCAGGTGCTCCAGGCCGCCCAGCGCATCAGCGTAGAAGGAGACGCCTTCGGCAACCTCCTCGGCTGTGCCGATGACCCAGGTCTTCTGTTCCACCGACTGCTCCAGGGTGGGGATCAGGCCGGGTGGAGAGGGCCTTCCGTCTTCACCCATGTACCCCCGGCTCCAGCCGTAGGGGCCCAGGAACTTCCAGAACTCGTCGTGCCCGGGCCGGGCGGCCTCCCACGCCTGTTCGTGGGTGTCCTCCACCCGCACGTTCAGCACCAGCATCCGCTTCCGGCCCGCTTCCAAGGACTCTCCGTGTTCTTCTTCGTAGAGCTCTGCAAAGCGGTTCCACCACTGGGAGGTGAAACGGTGGTGCTTCAACCAGAAGACCCCTCCCCAACCCCGCTTCGGCACGTACTCCAGGGTGGGCGGCGAGGTGATCGCCTGCCAGGTGTCGAAGGGATAGAGGGGTCGGGGCACCAGAGTGAGGTTCTGCACCGTCCCTCCCCGATCGGGAATGCCCGGTGGGGGATAGGTGAAGTGGCGCCCGTGGTAGGCAAAGGTCTCGTTCTCGAAGGCCGCCAGGATCACGTCCATGGTCTCGTCGAAAACCTCGCGGTTGATGCGGTCCGCCTCGGCTTTGTCGGGATTGTCGTGGCTTCCGATCACAGAACCGAGTGTCTGGGCCTCCCGCGGCACGGTTCCCCGACCCACCCCCAGCACTCCCCGACCGCCCGACAGGTTGTGCATGGTGGCGAAGTCCTCCGCGAATCGCAACGGGTTCCACTGGGGGACTATGTTGAACAGTGCCCCGATCCGTAGTGTCTCGGTCCGTTCGGCCAGCACCGCCCCGAACAACACGGCGTTGGGGATGACTTCGTATCCCTCGTACTGGAAGTGGTGCTCGGTCAACCAGAAGATGTCGAAGCCGCTCTCCTCGGTGACCACTCCCATGTCAAGCATCCGTTCTGCTGCATACCACATCTGCTTCTGGTCGTAGCGGCGGTCAGTGGGACGAGGAGGGCCCGCTCCCGCGTCGTCCATCTCTACTGCTCCGAACAGGAATATTCCGGTTTCCATGGCCTCTGCCTGGTTGCTTAGCGGCTTGGGCGCCGTCGTGACGGCTTAGGCCGCATTTTAGCTTTGGGAGGACCTTACGAGATCCCTTGTCACCGGCTCGGACCCTCTGGATCCACACCGAATTCGAACGTCGCTATCTCAGCCAGTTGTTCGCACAGCATCTCAACCGCTCCCTGGAACAGTTCCCTTCCCTCCCGGGCCGTGGCGCCGACCGGGTCGCCGATGTGGCCGTCAGGCCCGAAGTCGTCGGAAGTCCAGCCAAAAGGCACCGACCCTCCGAAACGCACGTGCCGGTTAGCGGCCAGCCGGTCCGGGACCCGCCGGGTCGCCAGGCCCATGTCCACCAGATCAGGACGGAGATGGAGCATTATGGACGTCTCATCGTGGCCACCGTGGATTCCCATTCCCAACTCCCCCGCCGGCGCCGAAGTGGATCTCCCGCCGTGGTCGGGGGGAAGGAAGGGATGGAGCAGGAAGGTCTGGAGCCCGTGGGCGAGCCTCACCTCCCGGCAGGCCACTACCAGCAGAGCGGTGTTGCCGCCGTGGGAGTTGAGAAAGACCAGGCGCCTCGCGCCGGTGGTCGCCGCCGAGGAGGCGATGTCATTCACCACCGAGAGGAGAGTTTCCGCCCGGAGCCAGAGGGTTCCCGGCGCCCAGGCATGTTCATTCGATTTGGAGACCGCCATGGTGGGCAGGAACCAAAGGTCCAACTCCTCGCCACAGCGGCTCGCCACTGCCTTGGCTGCCTCCGAGGCGATCACATGGTCTGTCGTCAGGGGAAGATGCGGCCCATGCTGCTCCACCGACCCGATGGGCAGTACCAGGACCGAGGAGGGGCGAATCCTCTCCCTTACCTGGGGAAGGGTCAGTTCTTCGAGTAGACGGAAGGCCGGATTGGACATTGGGGACATGGTAGGCCATGTTTACCATGTCCTGATGCTCATAGTGCGCGGCGCCGAGGAAACCTGGACCGGGTCCCGCAGGCTCGGGGACGTCTCTCTGGTTTGCGAGGGAGGGCGGGTAAAGGAAGTGAGCCCCTCCCCGGACCTTCTATCCAACCGTGCAGACGCCGAATACCTGGACGCCCCGGGATGCGTAGTGATTCCCGGACTGGTCAATGCCCACCACCACCTGTTGCAGACGGCTTTCCGGACCCTTTCGGGCACCCGGCATCTCTCCATGGGAGATTGGCTGGCGGCCATGGCCGGCTACTACCGCCGGGCGGGGGTCGACCCGGACCTTGCCGAGGCGGCGGCGGCGGTGGCCGTAGCCGAAGGGCTGCTGGCAGGCGTAACCACCGTTGCGGACCATCACTTCACCTGGCCGGAGGGCGTGGCGCCACTGGAGTTGGTGGAAGCCACGGTGGGAACTGCCCGGAGGCTGGGCGCCAGGCTGGTGTTCGGCTACGGGTCGGCAGGAGACGCACCCGACGCGCTGGCTTCGGGGCTGGAGTCGGTGATGGGCCGGTACCCTGCGGCCAGCGACGACGGGATGCTGCAGATGGCCTGCGGGCCGGCCGGAGTCCACTCCGACGGCCCCGAGACCTTCGCGGTCTTCTCGGAGGCCGCCCGCCGATGGGGTCTCCGACGCCGGACCCAGGCCAACGAGGCCATAGATGTCCAACGCGCCGCGGTGCGGTACGGCCGACGCCCGCTGGAACTCCTGGAAGAGTGGGGATGGCTCTCCCCGGACGTCACCGTCGCCCATCTCTGCGGGATTACCGCATCCGAGCGGGACCGGCTGAGCGCAACCGGGGTGACCGCCACGCACGCTCCGGGCTTCGACGTGCCGATGGGCCTGGGAATCTGCGAGGTGGGGGCCTTGATCGACGCCGGGATCACCGTGGGACTGGGCACCAGCGGAGGGGGGTACAACGACGCCGGGAACCTTCTGGCCGACGCCCGCCTTGCACTGCAGGTGGGAGGGCTCACCAAGCGGCCGCCCACGGCTCTCGAGCTCTTGACAGCCGCCACTGCGGGGTCGGCGCTGGGACTGGGCCGGTCCGAGTTGGGGCACTTGGAACCAGGAGCCGTCGCTGATCTCTGCTGCTACGACATAACCGGGCCCGAAGACGCCGGGGTGGGCGACTCTCTGGACGGGTTGGTGTGGGCCAACCCGGGCCGACGTCCCCGCCATGTGGTGGTGGGCGGGAAGGTGGTGGTGAGAGACGGGGAGCTTCAAACCGCCGACGCCCATGCCCTCTCCAGCCGGTTGCGGCGCCTGATGGCTGCTCGCCTGAGCTAGCCCCGGTCTTCGGCCATTCGGGTGCTGCTACATCTGCTGGCGGCCGGCCAGGGCTCGGCCCAACGTTATCTCGTCGGCGTAGTCAAGGTCTCCTCCCACCGGCAGGCCGGAGGCCAGGCGGGTGATCCTTACCTCCCGTGACTGGAACACCCGCGCCAGGTAGAGCGCGGTGGCGTCTCCCTCTAGAGTCGGGTTGGTCGCCATCACCAACTCGAGGATTCCCTCCGTCTCCATCCGCCTCTCCAACTCGGGGATGCGAAGTTGCTCAGGCCCTATCCCCCGGAGGGGCGACAGAGCACCGCCCAAGACGTGGTATCCCCCTCGAAACTCGTTGGTGCGTTCGATCACAGAGATGTCCTGGGGCCTTTCCACCACACACACCAGCGTGTGATCCCGCCGGGTGTCACTGCAGATAGAACACAGGTCTTCCGATGTCAGATTGAAGCACCGGGAGCAGTTCCGCACCTGCTCCGTCATCTCCAGGATCGCCTCGCCAAGACGCTCCGCGGCATTTCTGGGAAGGGACATGAGGTGGAAGGCCAACCGCTGAGCGGTCTTGGCGCCGATCCCCGGCAGCCTGGCAAACTCGTCGATCACCTTCTGGACGGGCGGCTCGAACTTCATACTCCTGGCAGGGTATTGGGAAAGTGGGACAACCTGCGGGAATCCCGCCGCCAGCTAGAAGGGAAGGCTTCCTCCCGGCGGGTTCTTCACTTCGGTCACGGAGATATCCGCCGCCTCGAAGAACGCTTTCAGATCAGCGTCCGGTTCCTCGTGGTTGGCCTCTCCCTTGTCTCCAGGGTCAGTCCCGTCATCCGGCGCCGCCCTGTCGGCATCCGCCCTGGGACGGGGCAAGGCCATCTCGTCCTCAGGCGGGTCTGGTTCTGGATGCGGCTCCGGCGATCCGGCCACCCTCGGCGGCGGGGACGATGCGGCGCCCGCCGGTTCCGCGGTGGGCGACGTCACCCCCTGCGTAGCCTGGTTCACATACTCCACCCTGATCGTTTGGCCGGTTCTCCTCTTGATCTCATCACCGATCAGGGTCGCCGAGTCGCTGTCCTCCAACCGCAGGAGGCGGAAGTGGTTTTCGCAGTCGACCACCAAGCGATCCCCTTCCAAAGCCACCAGGTTGGTGGGGCGCAGGAGGGCGCCGAGCATCCCCCCGAAGGTCCCCACGATCTCTTTCCACATGGCGACCAGCATCTCCAGGGTGAGCGGTCCGGCGTCGGCGGGAGGGATGTCAGGTTGGGGCGTGGAGGCGGCGGGCTGGGGAGCAGCCGGAGCCGGAGGGCTTCTTTCCCCGGGGGCAGGGGCCGCAGGCGCCGAGGAGGCGTCAGTTCCCCCTCGAAGTTCGGAAGGCCCGGGGGCGGCGGGCGGAGCGGAGGGTGGGGCGTGACCCCGGGTCCGGGCTCCCTCCCCGATCCGGGCTTCCAGCGCCTCGATCCTGGCAAGCAGCGCCGCCGGGTGGATGGAAGTCTCGGGACGCACTATCCAGAGCAGGGCCAACTCCAGCATGAGACGCTCTTCTCGTCCCTCGCGTATCTTGATCAAGGCGTCGCCCAGTTGATCGATGACCCGGTTGACGTCGCCGATCGAGAGGACCTTCGCCGCCGCCTTCCAAGCCTCGACAACCTCGGGAGGGTCATCGGCGGCCGCCCCCGGGTCGGAGAGATGGTGCGCCAGGAAAACACCCCGGAAAAACCCGATTCCCTCCGAGACGAAGGAACGGAGATTGACCCCGCGGCCGTCCAGGCGGGCCACCAGGGACAGCACCGCCGCAGCATCCCGATCCGCCACCGCCCTGGCCAGCACGGTCATCGTATCCCGGTCTGCCACTCCCAGTGCCCGTTCCACCCCTTCCGGATCGACTCGCCCGTCACCCAGAGCGGCCACCTGCTCCAAGAGGCTGAGAGAATCTCGAACGCTTCCATCGGCATGGCGGGCCACAGTCTCCAAGCCGTCCTCGGCTACCTCATACCCTTCACGGCCGGCAACCGAGCGCAAATGGCGGGTCAGAACCTCCGCCGGAACGGGAAGGAAGTCGAAACGCTGGCTGCGGGAGCGGATGGTGTCCAGCAGTTTGTAGGGCTCGGTGGTGGCCAGGATGAAATGGACATTGGGAGGAGGCTCCTCCAGCGTCTTCAACAATGCGTTGCAGGCTGCAGTGGAAAGCATGTGCGCTTCATCGAGGATGAAGACCCGGTGGGCGGAGGGACGGGCAGCCACCATCGTCACCTGCACCCGGATGTCCCTGATGTTCTCCACCGAATTGTGGGAGGCGGCATCCAATTCCTGGACATCGAGCGAACTGCCGTTGGAGATGGCCTGACAGGTGGCGCAGTGGTCGCACGGCTCGCCATCGGCGCGGGGATCCTCGCAGTTGATCGCTTTGGCAAGGATGCGAGCGGTTGAGGTCTTGCCCGTTCCTCGCGGCCCTGCGAAGAGGTAGGCATGGGCAACCCTTCTCTCCCTTGCCTCGCGGACCAGGGTATTGGTGACGTGCTCCTGGCCGATTACCTCCCCGAATACCTGCGGCCGGTACTTGCGATAAAGCGCCCGGTACTCCATGTACCGCGAATGGTATATTCGGCGGCGGACATTCATGCCTGAGGACCTCATCAAAAAATGTCTCCACGGATGGCCACCGGGGGAGGACGCAATATGACGATCCGGCCGGGCGAACCTGCACTCCGCATACGTGACCGTCGAGACCGAGAGAATGCGGAAGCCACTCTCTCTCCCATCGCCACCCGATCAACACACTCCCGGGGAAGATATGAACCGGAACCGGTCCACGAATTGCTGACGCCTTTCCAGGTCGACCGGGATCGTCTCCTGTTCTCCAAGGCGTTCCGGCGGCTGCGCAACAAGACCCAGGTGTTCCCCGATCCCCCCGGGGACCATGTGATAACCCGACTCACCCACACCATCCACGTGGCCCAGATAGGCAGGTCCATGGCGGTGGCTCTGGGCCTCAACGAAAGCCTGACCGAAGCGATCTGCCTGGGCCACGACATCGGGCATTCGCCCTTCGGCCATGTCGGCGAGGACGCTCTCTCTCCCTATGTGGAAAAAGGGGACTGGCACCACGCCGCCCATGGGATACGGCTGCTCAACGTACTGGAACCGCTCAACCTCACGTGGGAGACCCTGGATGGCATTCGAGCCCACACCTGGCGGATAGAGCCTGCGCCGACCACGCCCGAGGGAATGCTGTGCCGCTTCGCCGATCGGATCGCCTACCTCACCCACGATCTTGACGACGCATACCGCCACGGCGCGCTCTCACCACAGGACATACCGACCGAGATGTTCGAGAGGTTCGGCCCACCCGATCAGTGGGTCACCGCAATGAGCCGCGCCGTCATCGACCAGTCGGCCAGCGGCGGAGAAGTGTCCATGGACCCCGAGGCGCTTTCGGCGATGACCCGATTCCGGACAATGATGTTCGAGAGGGTGTATGAAAGCCCCGCTCGCCTTCGGGAGCACAGATGGGCGGCGGGAGTGATCACCCGGCTGGTGGAGCATTACATCCGCCACCCCGACAGGGTCCCGGACGGTTTCGGCCTGGCCGACGACCCACCTCGAGTGCGGGCTGTCGACTACGTCGCCGGGTTCACCGACCGGGCGGCAATCTCCGCCTACGAGATGCTATTCGGCGAGATACCGGGACTGCCGAACTAACCGTCCCACAACGGCTCGTCCACCCGCCATGAGACCGGATTGTTCCACCTGTCGGCGTACGCCACTTCATGGACGGGGCCACGTTGCGCCAGTCCCCACCTGCCCTTGGGGTAACCGCAGGAGACCGCCGCCGCTTGCTTCCATCCCCGCCCCGGGGGGACGCCCAGAAGTTCGTCGGTCTCCTCCGCCTTGAACTCGCCCAGGATGGTGGTGAGACAGGTGCCCACCTGGTGCCCGCGGGCCGCCAGCATGGCGCTCCACACCGCCGGATAGATGGATGCGCCCGAGGGGTCTCCCCTCGCGTAGAAGAACAGCCACAACGGGATCTGGGAGCCGTGGTCGGCCAGCCATTGTGCCGAGTTGATAATCCGCAGGGTTCCCTGGTCGTCCTCTCGGCGCGCTTTCTCCAAGGCCTTGCCGTAGACCCTTTCCAACAGGATGGCGAAGGCATCCTGGTACAGCGTCCCGACGGCTGATCGGACTTCGGGATCTGTGACCGCCACGAATCGCCAGTTCTGCGCGTT
>JAPPKR010000202.1 GCA_028819835.1 bacterium
ACGAACGACAGGCAGGCGTCCCGCAGCGCCTCCACCATCTCGTCCACCAGGCTGATGAAGGCGCTGGAGAGAATCGAGAAGGTCACCGGATCGACGCCGCCGGCCAGGTCCGGGGAGTGCCGGTCGGCGTTCATCCCTCACCTCCCTCTCCGGTGGTGTCGAGCACCAGGTTGAGATGACGGTCCACATAAAGACTCATTCCGGGTGGCGCCAGGGTGGTGGAGTCCATCTGCTCCACCACGGCCGGCCCCACGGTCCGGAACCCGACCGGCAGGGAAGGCCGGGACCACACCGGCGTTTCCACCCAACCTCCCGCCTCTCGCCAGTAGACCTGACGTGACGCCGAGGCGGTCGGCGCGGCGGAACCCTGCTCGGCCGCCTGCGGCCGGTACTTGTCGGAGATCCCCGTTCCGGTGACGTTTATCCCGTGGATCTCCACTTCCCGCTCCCCCAGGTCGAAGGTGAACCTCTGCAGATACAACTTTCTGAAGAGTTCCACGCTCTCCGAAAGACTCTCTCTGGTCATTCTGCCGGTGACCGGGATGGCGAACACCCTCCACTGTCCCGCGTAGCACATGTCGATGGTCTTCTCCACGAACTGGTTCTCCGGCGCAATGCCCTCCCGGTCCAGGGCCGCCCGCACCCGGGCGTCGAACTCCTCAAAACGATCGTTCATCTCGTCGATGTCAACCGCCGCCGCCTCCCCATAGAACATGCTGGCGCCCAGGTCATGGCGGATGTCGGCCATGAGACAACCCAGAGCCGAAGTGAGTCCGGGCCGGGGAGGCACCAGCACGGTGGGTATGCGCAACTCGGCCGCCACCCGCGCCCCGTGGAACGGCCCTGCTCCGCCGAACGCCACCAGGGCGAAGTCGCGGGGGTCCAACCCCCTCCTCATGGTGGCCAGCCTGATGGCGTTGGCCATGTTCGCCTCGGCCACCGCGATCACCGCCGCCGCGGCGGAGACCGTGTCGCCGCCCAGCCTTCGACCGATCCCGTCATGGATCACCTTGTGGGCAAGCTCCGGCGAGATCTCCATCGCCCCGCCCAACATGGCGCCCGGCCGGAGGTTCCCCATCACCACGTGGGCGTCGGTGTTGGTGGGCTGGTCCCCTCCCTTGCCGTAACAGGCCGGTCCGGGCACGGCCCTCATACTGTGAGGTCCCGAACGGAGCTTTCCTCCCGGGTCGAACCACGCCACCGACCCTCCCCCTGCTCCGACGGTGATGATGTCCACCGCCGGGAACATGATCGGATGTCCCCACTCCACCTCCCAGGTCTCGGTGGTCCTCAACTGGCCTTCGAGGGTCACCGAGACGTCGGTGCTGGTCCCGCCGATGTCGAGGCCGATGATGTTCTCGAAACCGGCCAAGGCCCCTATCTCGCGGGCCGCGATCGCCCCCGCCGAAGGACCCGAATTGGCGGTGCGGACCGGGATGTCGGAGGTGGCCTCCACCCCCATCAAGCCACCCGCCGACTGCACGATCAGCACGTCACCGGGGTAGTCCCGACCCCGCAGACCCTGCTCAAGCGCCTGCAGGTAGTCGATCATCACCGGGATCAGGGCCACGTTGAGGATGGTGGTGGTGAAACGCTCGTACTCGAGAATGCGAGGAATGGTCTCATGGGAGGTCCGGACCAGCGCCTCTGGGAACTCCTCCAGGATGATCTCCTTCATCCTCCGTTCGTTGCGGCCGTTGGTGTAGGAATGCAGGAAGCACACCGCGATGGTGCGGATGCCCCGACCCCTCAGGATCCGTGCCACCGCCCGGGCCTCACTCTCGTCGAGAGGAGTACGCACCTCGCCGGAACTGAGCGTCCGTTCAGTGACTTCCAAGCGGTCTCGCGGCTTGACGATCGAGGGACGGGGGGACTCGTGGTAGATGTCCCATATGTCCTCCTTCGAGCCGCGGGCGGACTGGGTCAGGACGGCGGTGACACCCCTGGTGGTCACCATGGCCACCCGCGGGAGGCGTCTCTCTATCAAGGCGTTGGTGCCCAGGGTGGTCCCATGAGCGAAAGAGCGGAACCGGTCCCCTGTCACCTCCGCTTCATCCATGGCATTGAAGACTCCCCCGAACCCGTCGGGAGTGGTGGGGGTCTTGACGACCTGCACCCCACCCTCGGGATCGGCCATCACCCAGTCGGTGAAGGTCCCGCCGATGTCGACCCCGATCCTGAACTCAGCCATCAGATCCCCAGATAGGCCCTTCGCACGAGATCGCTCTCGAGCACATCCTGGGTCTCGCCGCTCTCGACCACCAAACCCGACTCCATCACATAAGCTCTCCGGGCGATCTCCAAAGCCAGGAAGGCGTTCTGCTCCACCAGCAGCACAGTCAACCCCTGGCGGTTGAGGTCGAGGATGATCTCGGCCAGATGGTCCACGATGATCGGGGCCAGACCCGCCGACGGCTCGTCCAGCAGCAGGAGCCGAGGCTCGGCCATCAGAGCCCTGGCTATGGCAAGCATCTGCTGCTCCCCGCCGCTCAGGGTCCCGGCGCGCTGGCGGGCCCGTTCGGAGAGGCGCGGGAAAAACTCGAAGGCCCGCTCCAGCCGTCGGCGGTACTCGTCCTCCTCGTTGACCATGTGAGCGCCCATCTCGAGGTTCTCCAGAACCGTCATGGCGGGAAAGAGTTCCTTGCCTTGCGGCACGTGGCCCAGGCCCATGCCGACTATCTCGTGAGGTCTGAGGCTGTCGATTCTCTCACCCTCGAAGGAGATCTCGCCGCTCTGGGGTCTGAGCACTCCGGAGACGGTGAGCAGCAGAGTGGTCTTTCCCGCGCCGTTGGCTCCGATCACCGTCACCAACTCCCCCTCCGGCACGCTGATCGAGACATCGAAGAGCACCTGCACCCGCCCGTAGGCCACGTTGAGAGCGTTGATCTCAAGCACCGCGGCGTTTCCCCAGGTAGGCGGTGATCACATCGGGGTTGCCCACTATCTCCTCGGGGGTCCCCTCGGCGATCTTCGCGCCGAAGTTGAGCACGGTGATCCTTGTGCAGATGTTGGTTATCAAGCGCATGTTGTGCTCCACCAGGAGAACCGTGACCCCCTGGCTTCGCAGCGTCCTGATCAGGTTCATCAAATAGGCTGCTTCCTCGGGATTGAGGCCGGTGGCTGGTTCGTCCAAGAGCAGCATCTTGGGCTTGGCCGCCAAGGCGATGGCGATCTCCAGATACCGGTGCTCTCCGGCCGAGAGGTCCCGGGCCACCGCGTCGATCCGCTCGGCGAGGCCCACGAAGGCGAGCAACTCCCGCACCCGTTCCTCCATCTCCCTGCTCTGCTCCAGGTATTTTCTGGACCTCGTCAGCGCTCCCAGCAGCGATGTCGGATTCTTGAGGTGGCTTCCGTGGAGTACGTTGTCCCGGACGGTCAGGTTCTCGAACAGGGTGGTGATCTGGAAGGTGCGAACCAATCCCAGACGGGCCAGTTCGTGAGGTTGCTCGCCTGAGACGTCCGAACTCTGGTACCTAACCACCCCCCTGGTGGGCTTGATGTAGCCCGTGATCAGGTTGAGGGCAGTGGTCTTGCCGGAGCCGTTCGGCCCGATCAGACCCCGGATTTCTCCCTCTTCCACAGACAGGTCCAAGCGGTCCACCGCCGAAAGGCCGCCGAACATCCTGGTGAGGCCGCTGGTCTCTAGGATCGGCATCGCTACTCCATCCCCACCCCGGCCCGGGCTCGGTCTTCGCCCTCCGCGGTCGCCTCATCTCCGGATTTCCTGCGTTCCCTGCTGCTCCGAACTGCCCTCTGTAGAGCGGGGAAGACTCCGATCGGCATGAACAGCACCACCAGCAGCAACACCACGCCGAATATCACGAAGCGGTATTCCTGCAGGGCCCGCAGCCACTCGCTCACCAGGACGAAGATCGCCGCGCCCAGGACCGGACCCCACAGCGTTCCCGTCCCTCCCACCAGGACGACTATCAGGAAGATGAACATGTAGTCGAGACCCAGGAGGTTCGGGTTGACGAACCGAAAGTGGTGGGCGTACAGGGCGCCGGAAAAGCCCACCAGCGCGCAGGCGAACGAGAACGCCAGGACATAGTATTTGGTAGCCGCCACACCGATGGACTTGGCCAGGTCCTCGTTCTCGTGGATGCTGCGCACTCCTCTCCCGAACCGGGAGGAGCGCAGCCTCGACAGGAGAAACACCACCCCCAGCAGCAACAGCAGGGCGAAGTAAAAGTAAGCCAACTCCGAGCGTATCTCCCAGCCGAACAGGCTGGGTGGGGGGACCTGGCGCAACCCTGACGGACCGCCGGTGACCGGTCTCCACCGGAGAGCCACCGTCCAGGCCAACACTCCGAAACCCAGGGTGACGATCGCCAGTTCAAGGTTCCGGGTGCGGCGCAGCGCTATGTATCCGATCAGGAGACCCACCAGGCCGGCGGCGGCCGGCGCAGCCAGGAACCCGATCCAGGGAGATATCCCCAGATCAAGCGCCAGTTTCGCCGACACATAGGCGCCGAACCCCCAGAAAGCGGCGTGTCCGAAAGAAAATTGCCCCATCTCACCCATGATGTAATCGAGACTGAGCCCGGCGATCGCATATATCACAATCAGGACCAACAGACCACGGTTGTAGGTGTTGGTAAACAGGAACAGCGGCACCATCGCAACCACCAGGAGCAACAAACCTCCCAGCCACCATCCCGGTGGGATTCTCAACCTCACTTCACTTCCTCCCGAACAGGCCCTGGGGGCGCAGCAGCAGAACGATGATCATCACCACGTACAGGTACCCCTGGCGGTAGTAGGTGGATACGAACTGGCCGAACAACGCCTCGGTCACGCCCATGAACAGGCCCACCGCCACCGCTCCCGCCACGTTCCCCATCCCCGCCACGATCACCACCGCAAAACCGGTGATTAGCAGAGGTTGTCCCAGGTTGGGAGATGCGGACGAGACCAGGACAATCAACACCCCGGCCAGGGCCGCCAATCCGGACGCGACTATCAGGGTGGTGTCATAGACGGCGGTTGTGTTGATCCCGATCAGACGGGCCCCCAGCAGGTTCTGGCCGGTGGCCCGGGTCTTCTTGCCCAGCTTGGTGAAAGTAAGCATCAGGTACAGCCCCAGAACCGCCGCAAAGCACACCCCCACCAGGAGGACGCTGGCGGTGGTTACGTACACCCCTCCCACCTGGACGATCTCATTGAAGGGCTTGTCCACTCCCTTGGGTCCGGACCCCCACACCACCAGACTGCCGTTCAACAACATGAAGCTCAGCGCCACGGTCGAGAGGATCACCACCAACTCCGAATGTCCCAGGAACGGGCGAACCGTGACCCGGTTGACCAGGAAGCCGGCCAGGGCCATCACCACCACCACCAGCGCCGCGCCAGTGAAATAACCCATCCCGACCACATCGGTGACCGTGAACAGCAGCATGGCCCCCAACATGGTCAACTCGCCATGCGCCATGTTGATCACCCTCATCACTCCGAACACCAGGCTCAACCCGGCCGCGAAGATCACATAGATCGAGCCGTTGAGGAGACCGTTCCAGAGTTGCTGGCCGATGACGTCCCAACTCATCCGCCGGACCTCACCTGGTTACCGACCAACCCGGGTTGAGACAACCGATTCATGGCTAGCCGTAGATCGGGACCCGGTTGTCGAATCGCGTGGCTGATATCTCCTCGCTGATCGTCTCCGCGAAGGACTTGAGAATCGGGCCGTAGTGGCTTTCCAAGGTCTCGATGTCTGCTCGGGTCGCCAGGGTGGCCACCCCAACCGCTCCTATCACCTCCGCGCCATGAAACACCGGCGCCGACACCGACCGCAAACCGACGGTCAGTTCCTGGTCGTTCAGAGCGATCCCCTTGATCCGCGCCTCCTCCAGTTGGGCCCGGTAGTCATCAGCGCCCGTAACCGTAGTGGTGGTCCGGCGCTGGAAGTCCATCTCCCTCAAAACCCTCTCCGCCTCCTGGGGCGGCATGGCCGACAGGATGGCCTTGCCCAAAGAACTCAGATGGGCAGGGAGGCGGCTGCCCACTTGAAGATTGATTGTGATGATGTCGTCGCGGTGACGCCTCGCCATATAGATGACTTCGGCGCCCTCCAGGACGCCGTAGTTGACGGCCGTCGCCTCCGGCAATGCCACGCTGATCTCATCCAGGTAGGGACGGATGTGCTCCACGAACTCTCGAGATTCAACCGCGGCGACCCCCAGATTCAGGACCTTCTTGGAAGGCCGGTAGAGACGCTCGGTCCTCCTTATGTACCCCAGGTCTTCCAGAACGCCGGTGAGGCGATAGACACTTGCCCGGCTGATCTGGGTGCGGCGCGCGATGTCCGCCACCGAGAGCGCCGGAGACCTCTCGTCGAAGGCAGCCAGTATTTGCAGGCCCTTCGATAAAGACCCTGGCGGATGGCTGGGAACGGCAGTCATCTGAGACCAGCGGGTCTATTCCACACCGAACTCGTCCTCCTCGACGATCACGAACACCGAGTCCTGGGTCTTGGCGCCCATGAAGTTCTTCTCGTCGGCCAGGAGGGTGGCGTACTCGGGAGAGTCGGCCGTGGCCAGAAAGTCCTCCACGGTGTCATACCACACCTCGGCCACCCCGTCGCAAGGCGCAACACGCCCGGGAACCTCCAGGGGTCGGCATTGGACGTACCGGCGCACCCTGGGCATGGCCAGCACCAGGGGCGCATGCACATTCTTCCAATGTTCATGGAATTGCTGGCTGGTCAGGTCGGGTCTCCTGGTCAGCAGGGTCACCGTTTTGATCATCTTCCACTCCTTGTGCCAGGGTGCGGATCAACGAACGGATGGCGCCGGAAAAGGGTCATCCGTCGTCCACCACCGCCACTGCCTCGATGTCGATCAGGGCGTGGTGAATCAACTCCGCCACCACCACCGACACCCGGGCGGGCTGTCGGTCGGGGAAGTACCGGGCGTAAATCGGCTCGTACCGGTGGTAATGGTCGTGATCGACCAGGTAAACCCGGGTGAGGACCACATCGCTCATCTTGGCGCCGGCCCGCTCCAAGGCAACCTTGAGGTTCTCCAGAGCCAGTTCCGCCTGTTCCTCCAAGGTTTCCCCCAGCACCCCGGTGGTCTTGTCCCAGCCCAACTGGCCCGTCACCCAGAGGGTGTTCCCCGCCCGCACCACGTCATTCCAGCGGCTCTTCGACCCGATGGCCCGGAAGAGTTCCTCCTCAACCGGTACGAATACTCTCTCCACTCTCTTCGGCGCCTCCTTTCTCGGTCAATAAGGATGTATCGGCCTGGCCCCGTATAAAGGGCGCAGGCCGATACATCAGAGTTATGGGAGAGTTACGTCTACCCGGCTAACGGAACGGCGTCGACGGGATGCAGTTCACCACCGGTTGACTGGATGATGATCCAGTCGTCAACCAGTCGGAGTCCCTTCTCGTTGAAGCGCAAAGGCTTGCCGCGAGGAGTGACGAACCCATGCTCGTCGTTCATCAGGGGAGCAACGGCCGAATGGTCGGTCGTTCCTGCCGCCTCGATCGCCGCGATCAACTGCAGGGCCGCCGTGTAGCCCAGTTCGGACCACCAGTCCGGTGCATGGCCGAACTCGGCTTCATATGCCTCGGAGAAGGCGGCCGCCTCGGGAATCGACTCGTCCAGAATCCACCCGGTGGAACTGTAAATGCCTTCGGAGAGGTCACCCAGGGCTTCCACTTCCGGCGGGGTGTACACGACCTCGTTGACCATGATGTCACCCTCATAGCCGATCTCGCGGGCGGCTTGGACGGCATTCACGACCACGTCCTTACCCCACAGACCGAGATACAGCAGGTCCGGATCGTTGCCGACTCCCTTGGTCACTTCGACCCGAGCTTCAGCGGTGCCGTAGGGGAAGTACACCATGCCGGTGTACTCGAAGTCCGCCGCGGCCTCTTCCTCGAAGATGCGAGTGAACTCATCATGGGTGAGACGCACCCAGTCGGAGTCGACGCCCACACCCTGGACCCGCTTGTAACCCTGGGAGATCATCCAGCGGGCCAGCACCGACAAGGCGTTGCTGTCGGATTGGCTCTGCTTCACGGGGGCGCGGATGTGCACCGCTCCCTCGTATCCTTCTTCGGTGATCAACTCGGACCCGCAGGCGGTCACAACCAATGGCATGCTGACCTCGGCCGTGACGTCCTTCATCGCCACGCATGTGGTGGCGTCGTTGCCGCCGGCGACTCCGGCCACGCCGTCGGCGATCGCCTTTCTCGCCGATGCCACCGACTCGTCGGCCGAGTAGCCCTCGTCGTAGTGGATCACTTCGATCTGGCTTCCCAGTAGTCCTCCGGCTTCGTTCTTCTGCATCACGGCCAACTCGAACCCGTTGCGCATGATGTCGCCAAGGCCGCTTGCCACCCCGGAGTTGAACCAGATGGTGCCCAGCTTGATGGGCTCTGCCGGTTCGGGAGCGGCGGTGGTGGTTGGGGCCGCGGTGGTGGGAGCTGCCGTGGTCTCCGCCGCTTCTTCTTCTCCGTCACCACAAGCCGTGGCGACCAGAGCCAGGACGGACAGCACTACCAATACTCGTACCCAAGATCTACGTTTACTCATTTACCTGCCTTCTCCTTCCGGACCCATGCCACCAAGAGGATGGACATAGGGTCACGCTGCTCTTCTCGTTCTCAGTCAATCTCGAAAGGAATGCCCCACCTGACGCTGCCAGGGGGGACACCCCGATCGAAATGCCCGTTTACCGGAATCTCTATCCGATATACGGACGCTAGTAACCGCAGGCGGCGCGCGTCAAGAAATCGGAGAGTTAAAATTTTCCGGAACCCTTCACCAAGGGGACGGGCTCACGTTGTGCCCATGGGTGGAGATTTCGGTAAATGGGGGCCCGATCGGCCGCTCAAAGCCTCTTGATGGCGCGGCTGACTTTGAGACTCAGCGAACCTGATCCAGGTTCTGGAGGCGCAACCGACCTTGGGCGACCATCTTCCCGTCCGAGGCGCGGGTTATCGTCACCTGCCAGATTTGTTGGCTGCGCCCCTGGTGGACAGGCACGGCCTCCCCGTCCAAGCGCCCCAGGCGGTGGGAGCGGAAGAAGTCGGTGGCGTTGTGGACGCCGACCGCCGCCGCCATTCGGTGTTCCTGTGCCCACATGAAGGCTCCCACCGAAGCCAGCGTCTCCACCATGGTGCTGTGCAGTCCCGCGTTCACGATGCCGAACGGCTGATGGTGCTTCTCCCCCACTTCAACGTGCCCGCGCACCCTCGATGAGGACGACTCGTCGAGAACGATGCCAACCATCTCGGCGAACCCACCGCCGACGCCAAGCACGGAAGGGTCGGTCACGACCGCAACTCTACCGGTCTCCGGCTAGCCCAGAGCCGACCACTTCTTGAGGCGCCGGACGGCCTCGGCGATGTCGTCGGTGGACTCCGAGTAAGAGAAACGGACCCAGCGATCTCCCTGCTCGGGATCAAAGTCGATGCCGGGAGTGACCGCCACTCCTATCTCCTTCAGCCACCGGGCGCACAGGGTGGGAGAATCCATGCCCAGATGAGAAATGTCGGCGTACACGTAGAACGCCCCGTCAGGCGGAGCGATCCGGCTTATGCCGGCTTCCGCCAACCCAGCCACCAGCACGTCCCTGCTCTCGGCGTAGGCCGTGACGATCGCGTCCAGTTCCGCGGTGCAGTCGAAGGCCTCCAGGGCGCCCAACTGGGAGACGGTGGGCGGTGCGATGAACAGATTCTGGGAGAGTCGTTCCACCGGTCGGAACATCTCGGGAGGAACCACCAGCCATCCCAGGCGCCAGCCGGTCATCGAGAAGTACTTGGAGAAGCTCTGCACCACAACCGGCCCATCGCTGAACTCCAGTGCGCTGTCGGCCGGTCTCCCGTAGTGGATCCCGTGATAGATCTCATCGCTGATCAGGACAGTCCCGGCGCTCTCGCAGAATTCGACCACCGAGTTCAACTCCTCGGGCGTGAAGGTGACCCCGGTCGGGTTGGAGGGGCTCGCCACCACCAGCCCGTCCAGCGGACCGGCCATCTCCAGACGTTCGATGGAGGGAACGAAGCGGGTCCCGGCGTCCACCCGCACCTCCACCAACTCCAGGCCCAGGGCAGACAGCACGTTGCGATAAGCGGAGTAGCCGGGCACGGTCATCGCCACCCGATCGCCGGGGTCGAAGAGCGCCAGGCAGGCCAGGACAAACCCGGCGGAGGCCCCGATGGTCGCCACCACCCGATCCGGCGACACCTCCAAGCCGTACCGGTCCTGATAGAAGCGACCGATTCTCTCCCGGAGGGCGCCCAGGCCGGTTGCCGCGGTGTAACCCAGCCGGTCCTCGATCAGGCCCTGGCGGGCAGCCTCCAGCACCCGGGAGGGAGCGGGCGTCATGGGTTGACCGACCTCCAGGTGAAGGACGTCTCCACCCTCCGCCTCCCGCAGGGCGGCCGCTTTCATCACCTCCATCACGTAGAACGGAGGGACCTGGGAGCGAAGGGACTCCTTCACCGCGCTCGGCGGCCTAGCCGGTGGCGGGCTGTGCCTGCGCAGGGGTGCAATACGAGACCCCGGTGCCCCCGATGCCGCAGTACCCCCACGGGTTCTTGGCCAGATACTGCTGGTGGTAGTCCTCCGCGTAGTAGAAGGACTTCCCCTCACCGATCTCGGTGGTGACCAGGTCGTAACCGTTCCTGTGCAACTCCTGCTGGTAGGCCTCGAGACTTGCCCGGACCGCCGGCAACTGCTCCGGGCGGGAGACATACACCGCGGAGCGATACTGGGTCCCGTAATCATTCCCCTGTCTCATTCCCTGGGTGGGATCATGGCCCTCCCAGAAAACAGCCATCAGTGCGTCGAGGTCGACCTGTCCCGGCTGGTACACAACCTGCACCAACTCTGTGTGACCGGTCATTCCCGAGCACACCTCTTCATAGGTGGGGTTGGGGGTGATTCCGCCGCCGTACCCCACCGCGGTGGAGTACACGCCCTCGGTTTGCCAGAACATCCGCTCCGCGCCCCAGAAGCACCCCATTCCGAACCAGATCACCTCGGATCCCTCCGGGAAGGGGGGCGTGATGCGAGCATCGGTGACGAAGTGGAATTCAGGCACCGAAAGGGGATTCTCCCGGCCGGGGAGCGCCTTTTCCCTATCGGGCAGAGTGGCGGGCTTCCTGCGCCATGACATAGGGAGGAGGCTACCAGTTACCGGCGGCTAAGGGCAACAAGAATTCGCCTGGGACTGCCCATTCAACCCAACGCACCGAACCAGCGGTCGTGGAGTTGGCGGTAGACCCCGCTCTCGATGAGATCCAACAGGGCCAGGTTGACCCGCTCCCGGAAACCGGCGTCATCCTGGCTCAGCACGAATCCGTACTGGACCTGTTCGAAGTCGGGACCGACCGTCACCACCTCGCCGCCTCCCTCCCGGGAGGCGTGGAAGTGAAGCACGGGAGCGTCGAAGACAATCGCATCGACCTCGCCTGCCTGTAGCAGCGAATACGCATCCCCGACGTCCTGGACCAGCACCGGCCCCACCCCTATGGAGGACAGGTAGGCTGCCCCCGCCGACTGGGAGACCGTGGCAACCCGGTGACCGGGTAAGTCGGAGGGTCCGGCGATCTCTCCACGCAGTTCGTTGACCGCCAGGGAAGACGCGATGGAAGCGGTGAAACTGGCGAACACCAGGGTTCCCAGGGCTATCCAGATCAGGGCGAACACTCTTCCCTTGTCGCCCCTGGCCACCTTGTCGCCATAACCGACGGTGCTCATGGTCACCACCGACCAGTAGAACGAGTCCCAGATTCCCTGGCGGTAGGGCACGGCGAAATCGGCGTTGTGATGCCGTTCCAACCACCAGATCACATGGGCGGAGATCAGCACCGCCACACCGAACACCACCAGCAGCCAGGGAAGGTCCGAGGAGATGATGGCCCTCAGGAAGAGCAGGATCCGATCCCCGATGTGCCGGTCCGCTTCGCTGGGCGCCATGATGGTCAACCCGGTGTTGAGCACCGGCAACGAGAAATCGACCAACCGCTCCCTGGATTCGGTGATTGCCACTCCCCCCAGGGCCAACCGGGCGACGCCACGTTCGATGTCATCGATCTGCTTGGCCACCGTGTCCACCGCGTGGATGTCGACTTCCATCCCCAGGCGGGCAGCCAGAAGGTGTGCCAACTCCACCTCGAAGCCGCTGTAGGAGCGGTCGTCATAAACCACGAATGGCGGGAGAATGCGTACGGCAACCGCCAGCCTGCCCCCGGCCGCCGAGACCGCGCCGCCGGCGTCCTCCACTCCCACCGCTTCCGGGTCCGCAGTTTTTATCCAGCCTTCCACGAGGGCTTGATTGGCGTCCACCCATTGCTCGGCATGGCGGCGGATGTCGTCGGGGTCCCCCTCGTCGGCCACCATCAAGGCGTTCTGGGCAGAGATGTCCCCCAGCGGGATCACCACCTGCTCCAGCAGACTGCGGATGGATGGATTGGCTTCCAGGAACCGAGCGTTGGCCACAACTCGTATGTCATTGGGAGGCCAGCCGACCTGGCAGGGATCGTTGGCGCATCCCCGGATCCCGGCGATCGTGGTCCGGTCCAGGTAGGCAGCCTGCTCCACAGGCAGTGAGGGGAAGGGCGTCTCGAGCCAGACCACGTCCCGACCAGGCTGTAACTCGCCAACGGTCCAGTTGGGCGTCCACGTGTAGTAGAGGACCGGACGCCCGGCTCGATACCGATCAAAAGTGGCCCTTATCGAGGGTGAGTAGGCGCCCTGCACCTGTTCGACCGTGTCCCTCAACCCGTACGCCTCCAGGTGGTGATCTATGATCGCAGCGCAACCCCACGAGGGCTCGCACCCGGTGAGGTCGGCCAACCCGTCCCCGTCCTCATCGAACAGCGCGGCAAGTTCGGGGCTGGCCAAGTCGCCGAGGTTGGTGATCCCGTGAGCTTCCGCGGTGGCCTTGTCCACGAAGTATCCCTGCAGCGCGCCATCGTCCACTTGGGTTCCCACCACTTCCACTTGGTCCTCCTGAAGAAAGACGTCCTGTGTCGGGAACCATCCGTTAGCCCACAGGTCCACGTCGCCAACCGCCACGGCTTCGTAGAACTCGTCATTGTCCATGGTCACAGGTCCCTCAACCTGATATCCGAGCCGCTGTATCAAGAGGCGATAAACCTCGGCTTGGAACCAGCCCGTATCCCAGGTGGCCCGCGCCATTCGCACCGGTTGCTTTTCAGCACCGCCGTCCTCAGACTCGGCGACCGCCACGCCCGCGGCCAAGGGAGAAACAAGCATCACTGACAGTATTCCCAAGACAACTATGGAGATTCTGCGCATGAAGGATGTCCGAGTGGGCTGGGCCGAAGGGTAGCAAAGCGACACATAAGGCGCTCCTTTCCGTCCTGAATTTGGATGTCATTCCACTAGGTGAAATAAGAAAAAAGAGTGACCGCTTTTGACGACGCGCCCGCAGGTTCGTAAGTAGGGTTGCTGGAAAAATACTTACCCCCGCCGGTCCGGGCTGAGGTTTGACTGGAGATCGTTGGCCGAGGGTGGTAGTGAATAGAGAAGACGACAGAAGGAGGCGAAAATGGTCGATCCACGAGTAGAAAGGAGTTCGTATGTCTGAGAAAGAAGATCTCGATCTCACTCACATCGCCGAGGCCTACGAGGACTGGGAAGAGGAAGAGGAGCGCCGCCGGGAAGCGGCCATCCGTAACCGACCCCACTTCGAAGGCCTCCAGGTCGATCCCGAGATCGATTTCTATCCCGAGGTCGCCGACCGGGAACCCGGTGACAAGAACATCGTCAAGTGGGGGTTCGACATCCACCCGCAGGTGACGTTCTACGCGGCAGGTTTCCTGCTGCTGTTCATCGCCTGGACCCTGTTGTTTCCGGAATCGGCCGCGGACGTGTTCGGCACCATTCTCACCTTCATCAACGAGAAGGTGGGTTGGCTGTACATCA
>JAPPKR010000221.1 GCA_028819835.1 bacterium
AGAACACGACGCTCTTCTCCGACGAACTGTTCGGTCCGGCGGTGGGGGTCGTCCCTGTTGACAGCGTTGAGGAAGCCATTTCCCTTTGCAACCGGACCTCCTACGGCCTGGGAGCCGGTGTATTCACCAGAGACATAGCCACCGCTGTCCGCTTTGCCCGTCAAGTGGACGCCGGAAACGTGCACATCAACTGGGGTCCGCTGTGGCGGGTCGATCCTATGCCTTACGGCGGATTGAAGGGAAGCGGGATCGGCAAGGAGGGGCCGAAATACGCCATAGAGGAGATGACCGAGTCCAAGACGGTGGTGATACATACCGGTTAGGAATTTTCGAATCCGGAGGAAAGGAACCAAGAACATCATGAACGGCAACCACACCGACAAAGCGATCAGGCTCACCACCGCGCAGGCCATCGTCAAGTTCCTTCAGGCGCAGTGGACCGAGTTCGACGGTCAGAGGGAGCGACTCTTCGCGGGAGTGTTCGGGCTCTTCGGACACGGCAATGTGGTCGGACTTGGACAGGCCCTGGAGGAATACGGTCACGACCTTGCCTTCTATCAGGCCAAGAACGAACAGTCCGCTGTCCATCAGGCGATGGGTTACGCAAAGGCCAAGAACCGGTTGTCGACCTTCGCATGCGCCGCCTCCACCGGCCCCGGTTCCACCAACATGGTGACCGGTGCAGCCACCGCCACAGCCAACCGGTTGCCGGTCCTGCTCTTCCCGGCCGACACCTTCGTCCGCCGCCGCCAAGGGCCGGTACTCCAGCAAATCGAAGACCTGATGGGCGGTGACATCACAGTCAATGACTCCTTCCGAGCGGTCTCCCGTTTCTTCGATCGCGTCAGCTATCCGGAGCACCTCCTCTCCGCCCTTCCGGAAGCCTGTCGGGTCCTGACCGATCAGGCCGATACGGGCGCCGTGACAATTGCCTTCCATCAGGACACGGAGGGGGAGGCCTGGGACTTTCCCGCCCACTTTTTCTCCCCCCGGGTGTGGTACATACCCCGCCGCCCTCCCGCGACGGACGAGATCGACCGGGCAGCGGCCTTGATCCGCTCCTCGCAAAGGCCGTTCCTGATCGCGGGCGGGGGCGTCCGCTACTCGCGGGCGGGGGCGGCGGTGGCCGCATTCTCGGAGCGCTTCGGGGTGCCCGTGGGCGAGACCTTCGCCGGAAAAGGATCGGTTCCGGTCGGGCCCTATCACCTGGGCGCGGTGGGTGTGACGGGGACGGGCGCCGCCAACGCCATGGCCTCCCAGGCCGACTTGGTGATCTGTGTCGGCACCAGGCTGCAGGACTTCACCACCGCCTCCAACTCGCTGTTCCAGAACCGGGATGTTCGCTTCGTGTGCATCAATGTCGCGGGCCGCGATGCCTACAAGCTGGGAGCTTCGCCCGTAGTGGCAGATGCCCGACTCTCGGTCGAGCGGTTGCACCAGGCCTTGGGAGCAGGGGGTTGGCAGGCGACCGAGGAGCACCGGACCCAAGCGTCCGTGGAGGGCCGTATCTGGGCCGATCTGATAGATCGTCACCTGGAACGCCCACCGGGCCAGATCGTGAGCCAGGGGGAGGTGATCCGGGCCCTGAACCGTCATGCCCGACCGGGAGATGTGGTGATGGCCGCGGCCGGATCTCCGCCGGCCGACGTTCACAATCTGTGGGATCACTCCAATGGCACGGAGGTGCACCTGGAGTTCGGTTATTCCTGTATGGGCCACGAGGTACCCGGAGCGATGGGCTACAAGATGGCGCGTCCCGGCGAGGCGGAGGTCTACGTGATCCAGGGTGAGGGCGGTTGGCTCCTTTCCAACCCGGAGATTGTCTCCGCCGTCCAGGAGGGGATCAAGGTGACGGTGATCCTGGTCACCAACGACGGTTACCAGTCGATCCGGAATCTCCAGGAAGGCACCACAGGTGTCCTGTTTGGTACAGAGTTGCGTTACCGGGAGGGCGACACCGGTCGCCTAACCGGCGATGTGCTCCCCGTCGACTTTGTCCTCAACGCTCAAAGCCTGGGTTGTCGGGTATTCCATGCGCCGGACATCCCCGAGTTGGAAGAGGCTCTTGCGGATGCTCGCCAGAGCACCCTCCCGGTGGTGATCGTCTGCCCGGTGGAGCCCTACCGGATGCTCCCGGGGGGCGGGGCCTGGTGGGATGTGGGTATCGCCGAAGAGTCCGAAAAGGCCGAGATGCGCCTCATCGCCGAGTTGCACCTCAAGGGCCGCGAATCCCAGCGGTTCTACTATGCCGGGGCGGCGGAGCCCAGCGGATAGAAGGCGATTCTTCCGATATAGCATTACAGTCTCGAAGGTCCGAGTTCGCGAAGAAAGGAACCCATGTCGAGGCTGAGCAGAGACGGTATGCGCGTCCTGATGGGAGACATCATCTCGGGCCGATACTCCGAAGGCGCCCGCCTCCCCAAGGAAAGCGACCTGACAGAGCGTTTCGGGGCCAGCCGGGGGACCATCCGGGAGTCGGTGCGAGCCTTGGAGGAGCGAGGACTGGTGAAAGTCACCCACGGAGTCGGAGCAGTGGTGCAACCCTCGGATCACTGGAACATCCTCGACGCGGATGTCCTGGACATCACTCTGGCCACGGCTCGCCGCAACGACGTGCTGAGCGCTTTTCTCGAGGCGCGGCGGATCCTGGAAGTGGAAGCCGTGGCGATGGCCGCCCGGCGGGCTTCGGATGAGGACCTGCAAACCATCGAGGAGGCGTTCGAGCGTTTGAAGGTGGCCGCCGAAGCCGCGGTGACCAACCCTTTGGAGGAGGCGAACTACCTGAAGACAGACGCCGAGTTCCATTCGGCGATCTTCAGGGCTACGGGGAACATCATCCTCGGCAAGATGGTCGAGCCCCTGCAGAAGGCGCTTCAGACCGCCATGCGACCTCTGGCCAGCCCCCACCACCGCATCACGCGAAGCCTCCCGGAGCATGAACGCATCATGAAGGCCGTGACCAACCGCGATGAGGAGGGTGCCCGGACAGCGATGGAAGAGCACTTGGCCACCTCCCTCGCATACTTGGAGTCGATCCGACCCTACTGAGGGCAGTTGTCCGGTAATATAATCTCTTCATGGGCATACCCAGTCATGCAGGAAAAGCCGCTTTCGTGACGGGGGCCAGCAAGGGGATAGGACAACGACTCGCCGTCGGCTTGGCCCAGCACGGAGCCTCGGTAGCGGTTGGATACCACAATGACGCGCAGGGTGCGGCCGAAACCGTGGAGTCGATAGCCCGGGACGGCGGCGCTGCTCATGCCGTGCGACTGGATCTGGCCAGTCTCGACAACAGCCTGACCGCGGTGGATGAGGTCGCAGAACTTTTCGGGAGGCTTGACATACTGGTCAACAACGCCGCCCGTACCCGGTTCGGGCCCATTCACGAAACCACTGAGGTGGACTTCGACGATGTGGTCAACACCGTGCTCAAGGGCCCCTTCTTCCTGTCGCTGAGAGCATCGGAGATCATGAACGCCCACGGAGGGGGCGCGATAGTGAACATCTCCAGCATTGCGGTAGAAGGCATCATGCCCTTCCACGGCGCGTACACCATGGCGAAGGGCGGCTTGGAGTCCATGACCAGGCAGATGGCTCTGGACTTGGCACCCGACGTCAGGGTAAACGCCGTGGCGCCCGGCGCCACTCTCACGGCCCGCAACCTCCGCTACAGCGAGGGCTACAGTGACGACTGGTCCAGGGTCACGCCGCTCGGCCGGGTGATGATGCCCGGTGACTATGTGGGGATAGTGAACTTCCTGACCAGCGACGCCGCCGAAATGATCACCGGCCAGATCATCTACGTGGATGGTGGGTGGTCCATGCTCGGCCTGGGACCGGACATGGACGCTTTCGATTTCTCATCGGACAAGCCCTGATCGACAGCGGATCGTGATCTGTTCCGGGGGTGCCGGGCTAGGGGCTAATAGAGCGGGAGGTAAAACACGAGAAGGGAATGACAAATGAAGGAAATCGGCTATTACGTCGAGTTGGACATCGATCCCGCCCAGCGGGAGGAATTCCATGTCAACATGCTGAACCACTCGGCGGCCACCCTCGATGGCGAGGAGGGATGCCTGGTCTTCGATGTGTTCGTGGACGCCCGCAACCCCAATCGCTACGCCCTCTTCGAACTCTACGCCGACGAGGCGGCAGTGGATGAGCACCGCTTCTCGAAGCAACTCGCCAAGCACCGCGCGGAGGTGGACCCCGCCATCCTCACCAGGGTCATCTGGGTGGTTAGCGGTCAGGTGGACGAGAGCAACTTCCGCGGCACCGAGTAGGCGGAGTCCCGACTCCTTTTCCACCGAGGCCAGGAATCGAGAGGGCCTGAAGAACCTTCCGCGATGTTCGTCCGGCGCCCTGTTCAGTTGGGCGGTTGGTTCAACTCGATGATGTTCCCATCCGGGTCGCTGAGAAACGCCTGACGTCCGGCCGCAGGTACACGTGCCGATCGCTTCACAGCCACCCCACGCTCCTCGAGTAAGTCCAGGAGGCTCTCCAGATCCTCCACTTCCAGGGCGAAGTGGTTGTTGGGGTTCGGACCGAGAACGGCAACCTTACTGATGTGAATCGCGTTTTCTGGACCGGCGCCCACCCACACCCCCGGCGTCTCGAACGCCGGCCGAGGGAGTTCGGGGAGGCCGAGCTTGTCGAGGTAGAACTCCCGGGACCTTTCCAGATCGGTCGCCGGAAGGTTCACGTGTTGAAGACCCCTGAGATGCCCGAACAGACCGATGTCACTCATATCGTCACTACCTTCCGACGGTCGGCGGACTCGATCAGAGCGCGGATAGTAGCCATATTCACCGCGCTCTCCTCGAGTGGGAAGATCTCGGGCTCGTGGTCAAGGATCATTCTCTCCATTGCCTTCACCTCTTCGAAGTAGGCGTTCGTGCCCTCGAAGGTGTGGAAGTTGGTGATCTGATCAGCCGCTTCGTCACCGAAGGCCCGGTTGTCATTTCCCGATTTAGAAAGAGGGGCCACTTCGGAGGTCTGAGTCACCACTTCCACCGTGGAGGCCAACTCCACCTGGCTGAGCCACGGGTAGGAAACGCGGATGCGACCCCGCGAGCCGACGAACTCGCCGGACCAGGATGCCACCGCCTCCATGCTGGTCACGAACTGGCCCATCACGCCTCCCTCATAGAGAATCTGGGCGGCGAAGGTCATGTCCGCCGGTTGGCCTGCTCTGCGGATAAACCCCTCGACCTCGATCGGCCGTCTCTGCAGCACGGCCTGGAACAGGGTGACCGGATAGCAGCCCAGGTCCCACACCGAACCCCCGCCGCGGGCGTCCAACCGGATGTCATCGCTGTAGAGCAAGGTGAAACTGAAGGTGCCCCGTGCCCAGCGGGGTACTCCGATCGCTCCTTCGGAGACCAGCCGACGCAGGAGGACAGTCTGGGGGTGGAAGCGCATCATCGATGCTTCCTGGATGATGACTTCATTCTCTTCGACAGCCTGCACCAGGCGTTCAACCTCACCCGGATAGATGGCGATGGGCTTTTCGATCAGGGCGTGCTTACCCGACCGCGCCACTCGCACTCCCCAGGGGACGTGTAACCAATTGGGCAGGGAGACATAGACCACATCCACCTCATCGGATGCCAGCATCCGGTCGTAGCTGCCAAACCAGTGCGGGATCCCTTGCGAGACAGCGTAGGCACGAGCCCTATCCGGATCCCGGCTGGCGATGGCCGTGATCTCGGAGCGTTCGGACATGGCCACTGCCTCGACGATGCGGTCGTTGATCCGGGCGGTACTCAACAGACCCCAGCGAAGCGGAGCGTTGCCGGACGCCACCGTCAGTCAGAGATCCTTTCCCATCCGCCTCCCACCGATGAGTTCATCATCGCCTCTTGAGCATTGGCCACATATCGGGCGTCTTCAAAGGTGGGAACCCAACCCTCCCCGGTCTCCATGTGGTGGATCATTGCCGCCGCCTGGATACTGACGATGTCCTCGTAGCCGATGCCCACTCCCGGACCGGGCCAGAATTTCGCCTGTCCGGGGTGACCGGGACCGCTCAGGATGGTCCGCTCACTGTCGGGATGGGAATCATGCATGATCACCAGTTCGTTCATCCGCTCCAGGTTCCAGGAGATCGCCCCTTCGGTTCCATGGACATCGAAGGCCATCCGGCAGACCGGACCATTGATCACCCGGCAGGCCTCCAGATGCCCTCGCCCTCCGTTCTCGAACCGGATCAGGGCGGTTGCGTAGTCGTCGTTGGTCACGGGACCCCTTCTGTCGGTGGCCCGGGCGCCGAACACGTGGCTTTCGGAACGGGCGGGTATGGGACGCTCCCCTATGAAGGTGTGAGTGTCGGCCACGACCTCTCTGATCTTCCCGGCCATGAAATGGGACATGTCCAGCACATGGGACATCAGATCCCCCAGTGCCCCGAATCCCGCCTCCTCCTCTTCGAACCGCCAGGACAGTGGCGTCGCCGGGTCCCTGCCGTATCCAACCAGGAAACGACCCCGATAGTGGGTGACGTCGCCGATCACTCCCTTCGCCACCAACTGCTGGGCGTATCTGGTCATCGGGGCCCATCTATAGACGTAGCCGACCATGGAACGCACCCCGTTCCGGGCTGCCGAGTCGGCGATGAGACGGGTTTCTTCAGGAGAGCGGCCCACCGGTTTTTCGCAGAAGACGTTTTTACCCGCCTCGCCGGCGGCTTGAGCAAACCGGGCGTGGGTGCCGTTCGGAGAACAGATCATCACCAGGTCCACGTCATCGGCCCTGATCACCTCCTGCCAGGACGCGGCGGCTCGTTCGAATCCGTACAGAGCTTTGGCTTCCTCCACCTGGTCCGCAGATTCATCTGCACATACCACCAGGCGGGGAGGATCGGCGCGCAACTCGTCAAAGCGTGTCGCGGCGCTCAAGATTGCCTGACAGTGCTTCGACCCCATCAGGCCCATACCGATCATCCCGATTCCTGTCACGAAGCGCCTATTGATGTGATGATTAGACAACTTATCCTAGACCGATGGGTCGAAATTCCTCCCGTGACGGCAGGACCGCCTCACGAAAATAATCCGACTCTTATGAGCTCACAAGACATCATATGATGTAATCTCTCGCTCAGCAGGAATTCGGAGAAGAGTCAACTCTGTCAGAAGAGTGAATGGAGAAGTGAAAATGAGACTACGTGCAAATGTCCTGTTGACCGGACTTCTCATATTGGGATTGATAGCGGCGGCCTGCGGTGAGGATGAGGAAGTCACTACCACAACCGCCGCCCCGGCGGCGGAGGCGCCCGAGACTACCGCTGCTCCTGAGGATCCGATTGTGGTTGGGATTCCGGCGCTTATCGCCACCCACCCGTTCTATGTTGAGCAGTATCGATATTTCCAGCACGAGGCGGACCGGCAGGGCGCCGAACTGATAATCGTGGACAGCGCCCCCACCGGGGAACTCAACGAGGTGCAGATGCTGGATGACGCCTATTCCCTGTTGGAAAGAGGCGTTGACGCGATCATCATGGAGTACATCAACCCCGAGCCCTTCCTCGACTTCCAGGTGGAAGCGGCTTCGAGAGGCGTGTGCGTGCTCAACGAGTCGCAGACCCCTCTGACCGGAGCGCAGAACTGGAACGAGGACAACTACGCGGGCGGCTTCGCGGTGGGCGTCGACGCCGGTGAGTGGGCGGCTGCCAAGGGAGACAATGCGCCCAAGATGGCCGTGATCGTACGTCCTGACAACCCGCCCATCCTGGCCCGCAGCAATGGTTTCGTGGCTGGGGTGCAGAGTGTTGTCTCAGGCGCCGAGGTGGTTGCCGAGGCCCAGGCGATCGGACCTGAAGAGCACGCCGCGGCCTTCGCCAACATGGCGGCAGCCAACCCGGACGCCAGTATCTGGTTCGCTCCTGAGATCGACTCAGGAGTGGCGGGACTGGCGGCGCTTGCAGAGCAGGGCCTGACCGACCCCAGCGAGGTCTTCCTGGCCGTGACCAACGTCTCCGAAGCAGGCCTTGAGGTGCTGGCCGCCGGCGACACACCGATGCAGGCCGCCTACATGTACTCCAAGAACAACCTGGCGTCGATCCAGATGTTCCGGGATGCCCTGGCTTGCGCCAGAGGCGAGACCAGGCCGCCCACCGTGTACATGCTGGGCAGCGTCGTGACCACTGACAATCTGGCAGACATCCAGCAGATGCTCCAGGATCTGGACAGTTCCGGCGAGTACCCCCAGTACCTGGAGGACCTGATCACCAGCGTTATCGACTACCGCGACGAACCCCAGACCACCCCGACGCCCGAGGATCCGATCGTGGTAGGGGTGCCGGCGCTTATCGCCACCCACCCGTTCTATGTTGAGCAGTATCGATATTTCCAGCACGAGGCGGACCGGCAGGGCGCCGAACTGATAATCGTGGACAGCGCCCCCACCGGGGAACTCAACGAGGTGCAGATGCTGGATGACGCCTATTCCCTGTTGGAAAGAGGCGTTGACGCGATCATCATGGAGTACATCAACCCCGAGCCCTTCCTCGACTTCCAGGTGGAAGCGGCTTCGAGAGGCGTGTGCGTGCTCAACGAGTCGCAGACCCCTCTGACCGGAGCGCAGAACTGGAACGAAGACAACTATGCAGGCGGCTATGCGGTTGGCGTTGCGGCCGGTGAGTGGGCGGCTGCCAAGGGAGACAGTGCGCCCAAGATGGCCGTGATCGTGCGTCCTGACAATCCGCCCATCCTGGCCCGGAGCAATGGCTTCGTCGAAGGCGTGCAAAGCGTCGTTCCCGGTGCCGAGGTGGTTGCCGAGGCGCAGGCGATCGGTCCTGAGGAGCACGCCGCGGCATTCGCCAACATGGCGGCAGCCAACCCGGACGCCAGCATCTGGTTCGCTCCTGAGATCGACTCGGGAGTGGCGGGACTGGCGGCGCTTGCAGAGCAGGGCCTGACCGACCCCAGCGAGGTTTTCCTGGCGGTGACCAACGTCTCTGAAGCCGGGCTTGAAGTTCTCGCTGCCGGCGACACACCGCTGCAGGCCGCCTATATGTACTCAAAGAACAACCTGGCATCTATCCAGATGTTCCGGGACGCCCTGGCCTGCGCCAGAGGTGAGTCGAGGCCACCCACCGTGTACATGCTCGGCAATGTGGTCGATTCTGATAACCTGGCGGATATCCAGCAGATGCTGCAGGATCTGGACAGTTCCGGCGAGTACCCCCAGTACCTGGAGGACCTGATCCAAAGCGTGATCGACTACCGGGACGAACCACAAACCACTCCCTGACCGGTAATACAAGAGAAAGCAAACGGATGGCTTACGATGATGGTGGATTCCGCTAACAGCAGGTCCACCATCATCGAAGTCTCCGGAATATCTAAATTCTACGAGCGAGTACGGGCGCTCCACGGGGTGAGCCTCTCGTTGAGAGCCGGGGAATGCCTGGGACTGGTAGGGGACAACGGAGCGGGCAAGACCACCCTGCTCCGGATTATGAACGGAGAGTTGGTGCCTGACATCGGTGAGATCCGCGTGCATGGCGACCGGGTGAAAGAGTGGTCGGTACGCGACGCTCGCCGAGTCGGGATCGCCACGGTCGCCCAGAACCTGGATCTCTGCGATGAGCTGGATGTTCCTGGCAATGTCTTCCTGAACGCCGAGATCCCCAAGTGGCGTTTCGGTCCGATCGGTTGGATGGATCGCCGCCGGATCCGCAGTGAAGCCAAGGATCTCCTGGCAAGCATCGGAGCATCGGTGCCGCACAGTGCAACCAAGGTCGAACGGCTGTCGGGCGGGCAGAGGCAGGCCATTGCCATTGCTCGCTCTCTTCGGGGAGATCCCCGGCTGGTGCTGATGGACGAACCGACCGCGGCATTGGGGATTCGCCAGGCGAACACCATTCTGAGGAGCATCAGGCGGATGGTCGAACGCGGGATCGGGGTGGTGATCATCTCCCACAACCTCGATCACGTCTTGAATGTCAGCGATCGGCTGGTGACCATGTTCCAGGGACGGATCACACTCGATGAACCGGCCAGCGCCATTCGCAGAGATAAACTCCTGGCCGCCATGATGGGTCATAGGGAGTGAGGGGACCATGCCGACCCGGGTAGGTAGGAGCAGCGCGCTGGCACTGGGGTTGATCATCGTGGTCACCGCCGTGCAGTTACAGGCCAGCCACTATCTGACCCCGACCAACATCCGGGTGATAGCAATTCAATTGGTGTCGTTGGGCATCGGAGCGTTGGGATCCGCCTTCGTGGTGGCTTCGGGCAATATCGATATCTCGATCGGTTCGATGTTTTCCCTGTGCGGGGTCATGGCATCGATGGCGGCCGCTGCCGGGATGCCCTGGCCCATGGCGCTCTTGGTGGGGCCGCTGATGGGGGCCCTCCTGGGAGGAGTCAACGGCGTGATGGTCCACCGTTTGGCGGTGTCTCCCATCGTGGTGACCCTGGGGGCCCTGACACTATATGCCGGGGTGGTAATCCTCATCACCCGGGGAAGGACTGTGGCAGGCGTTCCACAGGAATTCCGGACGGTGGGTCGGGGTCAGTTCTTCGCCATTCCGGTCAACGTCTTGATTTTCATCGGTCTGGCTTTGCTGGCCTTCGCCTTTGCAAACCGGATTGACATCGGCCGTCGTTTGCTGGCAGTGGGCTCCAACGTCAGGGCGGCCGCGTCAGTGGGAATACCGATCCGAAAGTATGTGATCGGCGTGTTCATCGCCAACGGAATCATGGTGGGTCTGGCCTCCACGTTGAGCGCCAGCCGATTCGGGACCGCTGCTCCCACCGCCGGCATCGGTTATGAATTGCAGGTGTTGACAGCTGTCCTGCTGGGCGGTGTGCTGTTCACCGGAGGTGTGGCCCCCATTGGGGGGGTCCTGTTGGCCGTGGGTCTGATCGGTACGATCCGATCGGGGTTGATAGCCATCGGATTCGAGGTGACCTGGACCAACGTCGTTATAGGGGCCCTGCTGATAGGAGCCGTTGCCCTCAACCAATTCTCGGAGGAAAGAAGGGAGAGAGCCGTAACCAGATCGGCGCTGGCGGAAGCCTTGGAAGAGGAGGATGCCGGGATATCCGAACCCGGTGACCCTGATCCCGATAAAGAGTGACCAGCCGGCGGTTGGTTGAACACCCCGAAAGGAGGCAGATCATTGGGAGTATGCGGCTACCTTGACCAGTGGTCATATTTGCCCGGCGATGAAGTTCGCATGCACCTCGACACCGGCGGCCAACCCTTCTCCTTCGATCTGGTATCGCTTGATTCTGCCAGAGCACGCATAGCCTCCATCGGTCGGGATGGGATTCCGGGCAGCCAACCCTGCTCGCCGGTGGGATCGATGGTCTATGTTCCAAGCGTCGGACCGGAGACTCTGACGCAGATGGCCATCCAGCTTTGGATCTGGCCCACTCTGCCGCGGCGAGGTGAGCAACAGACGCTGGTGCATTGGCGGGACCAAGTCACCAAAGAAGGGGTGATGCTGGCTCTGGGCGAGACCGGCCGCCCCTTCTTTGAACTGTCTTGGGCCGAGCACCGGTGGAGAGTCTCGGTGGAGGTCGTGCTCACAGAAAGGACCTGGTTCCGGGTTCTCGGTGGGTTCGACACCGCTGCAGGCCGACAATCTCTTTGTGTTGAGGACCTCGACGGACGTTCCTGGGAAAGTAGCGCAGCTATCCAACAACTGCCGGACGCGGCCACTCTTGTAATCGATGGTCCGGTCATGATGGGCGCCGTCGGAACCTTCGACAGTGCGGGCAGCCACTCCATCGAACATTGCTATGACGGGAAGATCGAACAACCGGCGCTGTACCGTGAATGGACCCGATCCTCATTCGGAAAGAGTAGGGACGCAGCAGAATTCCCGCCCGATGCAGTGATCGGACGTTGGGACTTTGCCGGGATGGGAGCCACGACCCGCGTGCCCGATGTAGGACCGCACCATCGGGACGGCTGGACCGTCAACCTTCCGGCATTGCGGATGAAAGGACACGCCTGGAGTTGGCGTCAGTTATCCGGCGAGCAAGCCTCGAACCGAAGCGCCATTCACTTCCATCATGATGATGTCGGGGATAAGAACTGGGCAGTGTCGGCTGCCGCCACTCTTCCTGAGGATCTGGGACCCGGCGCCTATGCCATGCAAGTCGACAGCGGGGAAGTTTCGATAGAACTGCCCTTCTTCGTCCGCAGCGGGAGTGACAAGCCTGATCTGGCGGTATTGATGCCCACCTTCACGTATCTGGCCTACGGGAACCTCCGGCCGGACCCCAATCCTGACTCGGTTGCTATCGAGGAGGCCCACGCCGAAGTGGGGATGCACCCCTTCGATGAGTCGAACCCCTTCGACAGTTTCCTAGCCACACGCCCCGATCTGGGCGCCGCGGTGTACAACCTGCATGCCGACGCCAGTGGGATTTGCTACGCCACCCGCAACCGCCCCATCGTTTCCTTTGCGTCCGAGTATGAGTGGTGGGGAACCAGCGGTCCGCGCCACTTCTCGACCGACGTCATCCTGCTCCGGTGGCTGCGGGCGGAGGGGCGCCAATTCGACGTCATCACTGATGAGGACATCGACACGTACGGCGCTGACTTGCTCTCTTCCTACTCGGTGGTGATCACCGGGAGCCATCCCGAATACGTTTCGTCCGGGTGGCTGTCGGCGCTGGAGGATTGGCTGGAGGCTGGCGGAAGGCTCATGTATCTAGGAGGCAATGGTCTCTATTGGGTAACTGCCACCCACCCCGATATGCCCGGCGTCATCGAACTGCGCCGGGGCTTTGCCGGATCCCGAGACTGGACGTCCGAGGTTGGAGAAGAATGGCTCAGCTTCGAGGACGGAGTGGGCGGACTATGGCGTCACCGCGGCATCGCTCCCCAGCGGCTGTTGGGGGTGGGATTCACCGCAATGGGTTGGGGCACCTCCGCCGGCTACGAGAGATGTCCGGACTCGTTCGAGGATGATGTGGCCTTCGTTTTCGACGGCATAGGGGACGATGAGATCATCGGTGAGTTCGACAGCGGTCTGGGCGGGGCGCTCATGGGAGCAGCAGGCGATGAGATCGACCGACTCGACTATGAGTTGGGGACTCCCTCCCAGGCCAGGTTGCTGGCAACCTCCTCAGGCCGTCATGGGCAGTTCCAGCGCGCCATCGAAGACCTGATGCAGACCAACAACTTCTTCGGGTCGCCTCGGGACCCCGACGTAAGGGCGGACATGGTTCTCATAGAACGAGAAAACGGCGGATGCGTCTTCTCGGTCGGATCCATGAACTGGATTCCGTTCCTAGCCACTCAGAACGGGAACAGCAATGTGGCGAAGGTCACCCGCAATGTCCTGGCAAACTTCCTGTCACGACCGCGAATGGAAAGAGGAGGAACAAAGGAATGAAACGGAAGGTCGGAGTGGGGGTGGTGGGCTGCGGTCATGTGAGTCTCCAATACCTGGAGGGATTCCAGGCAATGTCCTCTCTCGAGGTGGTCGGGTGTTTCGACGTTGATCGAACACAAGCGGAAACCCGCGCCGCGGAGTTCGACATCCCCCGCATCTACCGCCACTTGGAGGAGTTGCTAGCCGACCCCGCGGTAGAGATTGTTCTGAACATCACCCCCCCATTGGTCCACTTTGAAGTCTCGGAGACCGCTCTCGAAGCCGGCAAGCACGTCTTCTCGGAGAAGCCTCTGGCCCCCACCCGAGAACAGGGGCAACATCTCCTCCACCTCGCCGCCGCCAACCAAGTCCGGCTGGCATGCGCCCCGGATACCTTCCTGGGAAGCGGACTCCAAACTTC
>JAPPKR010000129.1 GCA_028819835.1 bacterium
CGGCTGCGATTCTCGGCGACGCACAGGCGGTCAGGTACAGGTCGCTCAACTCCGCTACCCGCTTCGAGGCGGTGAACTCGGGGCTGATCGATCTCTTGAGCCGCAACACCACCTGGACGCAGAGCCGCGACACAGACCTAGGCCTTGACTTCGGGCCGACCACCTACTACGACGGCCAGCAGCTGATGGCGAAGGGCGCTGCGGGTTTCCACTCGATGTCCACTCTGGAGGACATCGAAGGCGCGGTGGTGTGTGCAAACGCCGGCACGACGACCGAGAAGAACATCTCCGAGGCCGCCGCGGCTGCCGGAGTCAACATCACCCTGAACACCTTTGAGGATGCCAACATCGTGCTGGAGAACTTCAGTTCCGGGGCTTGCGATGTGATGACAGGCGACGGATCCGCCCTGGTTTCCCGGAAGGCCACTGAAGGGGCGGCTGGCGAGGACTGGGTGATCTTCCCGCCGGTGCCCATCTCCAAGGAGCCGCTGGGCCCGGTCTGGATCCAGAACCAGTCCCGCTTTGGTGATGTGGTCACCTGGACGGTGTTTGCCATGTTGATTGCCGAGGAGAAGGGCATCACCTCTTCCAATGTGGATGACATGTTGAACGTTGACGGAGAGGCGAGCCGCCTGTTCGGGGCTACCGAGGACGAGTTGCAGACCAAGATGGGCCTGCCGGCGGACGCCTTTTACCAGGTGATCCGCCAGGTCGGCAACTATGCCGAGGTCTATGATCGGCACCTGAGGCCGCTGGCGCTCGAGCGCGGTTTGAACGCGCTCTACACAGATGGGGGTCTCCTCTACGCTCCGCCTGCCCGGTAGTCCCGCCGGCGATCCTCGATAAGATGAGGCCCGGAGCGCCGAGCTCCGGCCCAATCCCGCCAATGTAGAGTTTGCAGAGCCGTGATCCCCCGTTCCGTCGATGAAGTGACCGCCTCCTTCGCCGAGTACCGCTATCTGGCCGACCGGCCCCTGGCGGTGGCGATTCACCTCTCCCGCAGCCTTGCCCGTCCGCTATTCCTGGAGGGAGAGGCGGGGGTGGGCAAGACGGAAGTCGCCAAAGTGCTGGCCCAGGTGTTGGAGACCGAACTCATCCGGCTGCAGTGCTACGAGGGCCTCGACGCCAATCACGCTCTGTACGAGTGGGATTATGCCCGCCAAATGCTGGCGATTCGCCTCATCGAGGCGGGTGGCGGCCAGGCCCGGGCTTCCGTGGAGAGCATCATGAGCCGCGAATACCTGCTGGCCCGCCCACTCCTCCAAGCGGTGGAATTCTCTTCCTCGGAAGGAAGACCCGCGGTGTTGTTGATCGACGAACTTGACCGGGCCGACGAGGAGTTCGAGGCGTTCCTATTGGAGATACTCTCCGATTTCCAGGTGACCATTCCCGAGATAGGAGTCGTCCGCGCCGCCGTGCCGCCGGTGGTGGTGATCACCTCCAACCGCACCCGGGAGATACACGATGCCCTGAAGAGAAGGTGCATCTATCACTGGCTGGACTTTCCCGATCTGGAACGGGAAGTGGAGATAGTCAGGGCGAAGGTGCCGGACATCGACGAGCGGCTGGCCCGCCAGCTTGCTGAGGCGATGTCCGATCTCCGCTCACTGGAGCTTTTCAAACCTCCCGGGGTGGCCGAGACTCTGGACTGGGCCCGCGCACTGGGAGTGTTGGGCGCCTCCGAGCTGACCTCCGAGGCGGCTTCGGACACCCTGGGGGTGGTGCTGAAATACCGCGAGGACGTTGAGGCTGTCACGCAGAGGGGCGTAGAAAGCCTGGTGCGGACGAACAGTTGAGTCAAGGAGGATGGCTGGTGCCGAAACCTTGGTGGAGTTCACCCGGGAACTGCGCGAAGAGGGACTGTCGGTAGGCTCCACCACCGCCGCGGACCTCATGACTGCCTTGGACAAGGTGGGATTGGCTTCCGCGGCTGACGTTCACGCCGCCTTTCGCTGCCTGACGGTCTCCTCGCCTTGGCAATTGGAGATCTTCGACCGGGTCTTCGCGCGGTTCTTCGGTCGTTACCTGACCGAGGGCTTGGCTATGGCTGCACCGCCCCAGCCTCGCTCGTGGACCATTAGGCGGGTGCAGATGGGTGGAGTGGAGGGAGACGGCGATGACGCCGGCCCCGAGATGGAGACTTTCACCGGGGCATCCTGGACCGAGCGCCTGTCCCACAAGGACTTTTCGGAATTGACCAAGATCGAGCAGGCTCAGGTTCGCAGCCTGCTGGCCCAGATGATGTGGCGGCCGGCCCCGGTGAAGAGTCGTCGAAGGCGGCCTTCCGCCGCCGGAGACCGTCCTGACCTCCGGCGTAGCCTGCGTAAGTGCGTAGGGCCCGAGGGCGACTTGATAAAGCTGGAGGGCAGCGAACGCAAGAGGAGGCCGCGTCCCATCCTGTTCATCGCCGACGTCTCAGGCTCCATGGAGCGCTACACGGAGATGCTCCTTTACTTCGCCCACGCCGCCCGGGCTCGCCTCGGCAGGATGGAGACTTTTGTGTTTTCCACCCGCCTCACCCGGATCACGCGACAACTGATGCGTCGCAACCCCACCGAGGCCCTGTCCCAGGTCTCCGGGTCGGTGGAGGATTGGTCGGGAGGCACGAGGATCGGGGAGTGTCTCCGCTCGTTCAACTACGACTGGAGCAGGCGGGTCACCCGGGGCGGGCCGGTGGCGCTGATCGTCTCCGACGGTTGGGACCGGGGGGACCCGGCGATGCTCTCCGACGAGATGGAACGTCTTCGCCGAACGGTGCACCGGCTGGTCTGGGTCAATCCACTGGCGTCGCGGGAAGGATATTCCCCCGAAACCAGGGGGATGCGCGCCGCGCTGCCTCACGTGGATGACTTCCTGGCGGGAGGACGGCTCTCGGATCTCGCTACGCTGGTATCACTCTTGGAATCTCTGCCGGAGCGCAAGAAGTGATGAAAGAAGCCTTGGAGACCCGTGACCGCTGGCTGGCCGAGGGAAAGGAAGTGGTGGTGGCCACGGTGGTGGCCACGGCCGGGCCCTCCCCCCGCCCGGTGGGTGCGAAATTCCTGGTGTCCTCCGAAGGCGACATGGCCGGGTCGGTGTCAGGGGGATGTGTCGAGAACGACGTCTACGAGCATGCGCTGGGGGTGATGAAGGAAGGTCGTCCGCGCCTGGTTACCTATGGGATCAGCGATGAGGACGCCTTCACGGTGGGACTCTCCTGCGGAGGGACGATACAGGTGTTCATCGAGCCGTGGTGAGCGAGGACCGTCAGACCGGGGAGGTGCTGGGCGCCTGTTCCCGCATGATCCAAGAACGGAGGCTGGGGGCGCGCCTCACCGTTGTGGAAGGGACCGGGACAGGCGCTTCGGCGGTTGTGGACGCCCAGGAAGGCTTGGTGGCCGGAGCACTTCCTGCGGACACGCCCTCGTCCGTTATGGCCGATGCAAGCACCTTGATGGAGCGGGAGAAGTCCATGACCGTTTCCTATGGAGACCGGGACGTGTTCATTGATGTGATCATCCCCCGTCCGCACCTCATCATCTTCGGGGCGGTGCACATCGCCCAGGCGTTGTGCGCCCTGGGGAGGCATCTCGACTTTGACATCACGGTCTCCGATGCTCGACCCGCTTTTCTGACACCCGAGCGTTTTCCTTACGCCGACCAGTTGTTGGTGGGTTGGCCGGACGAGCTTTCGGGATGGCTCTCCTTCGACCAGCGCTCTTATGTCGTAGTACTGAGTCACGACGACCGGTTCGAGGCGCCGCTTTGGCCGTTGTTACTCAGGTCGCCGGTGCGCTACATCGGGGCGATGGGAAGTGGGCGCACCGCCGCTGCCCGAAGGGCGCGACTGGCGGAGGCGGGCTACTCATCGGAGGAGATCAGCAGGATCAGAGGCCCGATAGGAATCGAGATCGGGGCAGAGTCCCCCGCGGAGGTGGCGGTTGCCATTCTGGGGGAGATGATCTCAACGCGCCGTCAGGCGCAGACCCCCTTGGAACTGAATGGCCGGCCTCGACGTCCCCTTCGGGGTGCAAGACCGTGATCGCCAATCTGGTGCTGGCAGCCGGAGGCTCCTCGCGGCTTGGCCGGCCCAAGCAGTTGGAACCATGGGGTGAAGGGACGACCCTCCTGGGAAAGGTCTTGGAGAACGCCCTGGCAATGGGATCCGAGGAGACCTGGGTGGTGCTGGGCGCCGCCCACGACGAGATCCTGGCGAGAACCGACTTCTCCGGATGCCGAGTGGTGATCAACCATGAGTGGGAAGAGGGATTGGCCGGTTCTCTGAGAGCGGGACTCGATGCCTTGGAGCGAGGTTCAAGGGTGTCCGGGGCGCTCGTTCTCCTGGGCGACCAACCCGGCGTCAATCCCGAGACCGTTGCTCGGCTGCGCCAGGCTTACCGGCCAGGGGTCACGCCTGCGGTGGTTCCCCGGTACCGCTACGTGGTTTCCAACCCGGTGTTGGTGGATAGAGTTCTGTGGCGACGACTTATGATGTTGGAAGGAGACCGCGGCGCCATGCAGTTGTTGAAGGCGCATCCCGAGTGGGTCACCGAAGTGTGGCTCGCCGATTTGCATCCCGAGGACGTCGACGACCAGCAGGATGTCGAGAGACTGAGACCCCGTGGCCTGGCCCGGGGAGGAGAGAAGTTCCAGGTGGAGGAGTCCCTGGTGGCATCCGACAAGGAATAGGGGAGGAAAGTGCCGACCATAGGAAAGATCGCAGGAATGGATCACCTCTCCGCCGCGCGGTTGCGTCGGGCGGGAATCAAGACCTCGCGTACCTTTCTGGAGGAGGCGCGGGGGGAAAGACGTCTCGTGTCTCTCTCCGAGGCGACCGGCATCGATCAAAACACGCTGCGGGATCTGGCGGCGTCCGCCGACCTGATGCGACTGGAGGGGATGGGCGGGGCCTACTGCGGCTTGCTGCGGGCCGCAGGTATCCACTCCGTGTCGGAACTGGGGAGGTTGTCCTCCGAGGAGGTCACCAGGGCGCTGTTAGCCGTCAATCACAACCGTCGGATAGTGCGACGCCTTCCCAGTCCCCGGGAGGTGGAAATGTGGGTGTCGCAAGCCTCCGATCCGGGATTCGCCAACCGGGAGTAGGGAGTACCGGAAGGCGGATCGCCGTTCAACCGAGTCCGAGATCGATGAGCCGGCCCACCCACCAGGCCAGGCCTGCCCCTGCGCCGGCGACAAGCATGTTTTCCAATCCCGAGCGGAGGCCGGGGTTGTTGGTCATCCGGGTCTTGGCCCAACCAACTGCGAACAGGCTGACGAACGTCAACCCGAACGATCCCACCAGGCCGGTATCCGGCTGGGAAAACACCAGGAAGGGGATGATGGGGACCGCCGCGCCCACCAGAAACATGCCCCCAGCCATGAACCCTGCCCGATAGGGGGAACGCCGCTCCGATTCAACCACGCCGAACTCCAGCACCGCCATGGCCTGCTTGAGACGGTGGTCCGTCGCCGAGAAGATGCGGACCGCCTCGGCGAGATCCTCTCCGTCGATACCGAATCGTCCCAGCAGTTCGGGTAGCTGGGCGGCCTCCTCATCCCGGTAGTACTTGATGTGTTCGTCCTCAAGCGACAACTCCGCCTGCCACACCTCGTCCTGGGACTTGGTGGCCAGGTACTCGCCCAGCGCCATGGACACCGCGCCGGCCAGCGCTCCCACCAGACCGCCCAGTAACACCCCGGACGATCCCAACTGGCCGCCGACCAGGCCGGCGACCAGCAGGAGAATTGAGACCAGCCCGTCGTTCACTCCCAGAATCACGTCTCGCAAATAGGGGCGGGTCTCCCCGATGTGGGGTCGGTAGGGAGGTCGCTCGGCGGCAGTCTGCTGAGGTTGTTCTGTCCTGCTCATTTACTTTCTCGCCTCACTTGTCGCGTCGCCTGACTGGGCCGAAGGAGCCGTGACGCGTATCGAAACAGGGTGGTTGCGGCCAGAGCATTGCAGATGAAAGGTGGGGTAATCAGGGGCTCTGTTTGCCATTTACCTCCCGTTGCAACACTGCCGGACGATGTCTTCCAAGGATACAAACTCTCTCCCCGGACAGGAGGAGAGGAATCGGTTGATCAAGCCCGGTGTCGCCGCCCAAGGCGGGAGGATGTGGCGTGGGCTAGTCTTGGCGAGGAGCGAAGACGGAGGTCCACAATGGTGGCAGAGGTACAGGGAATTGTTTCCCTCGAAAAGGGGGCGCCGGTCTCCATGGAGACGGTGATGGTTCCCGATCCGGGCCCCGGCGAGGCCCGGGTTGCGGTGAAGGCTTGCGGTGTTTGCCACACCGATCTCCACTACCGGGAGGGCGGGATAAGCGATGACTATCCCTTTTTCCTGGGTCATGAGGCGGCCGGGATAGTCGAGTCGGTCGGACCTGACGTGACCAAGATCGCCCCCGGCGACTTCGTGATCCTCAACTGGCGGGCAATCTGCGGAGATTGCCGGGCCTGCGACAGGGGCCGTCCCTGGTACTGCTTCGCCACGCACAACGCCACCCAGAAGATGACCCTCGCCGACGGGACCGAGCTCTCCCCCGCCCTGGGAATCGGCGCCTTCGCCGAACTCACCCTGGTCGCGGCGGGCCAAGCCACCAAGGTCGACAGCCGGGCGCGTCCCGAGGCAGCAGGCTTGTTGGGCTGCGGCGTCATGGCGGGAATCGGCGCCGCTATTAACACCGGCGGTGTGGGCCGAGGGGACTCCATTGCGGTCATCGGTTGTGGTGGGGTTGGGTCCGGTTCGATTGTCGGTGCCCGCCTCGCAGGCGCCGAAAAGATAATCGCGGTGGACATCGACGAACGCAAGCTGGAGTGGGCCGAAGGTTTCGGGGCCACCCACACCATCAACTCCCGCAACGAGGATCCCGTGGAACGTATCCGGGAGATCACCGGCGGCAACGGAGCCGACGTGGTGGTGGAGGCGATCGGTCTGCCCGAGACCTACGAGCAGGCTTTCTATGCGCGGGACCTGGCCGGCGTGGTGGTGCTGGTTGGCGTGCCGACGCCGGACATGAAGATCGAGCTTCCGTTCATAGAGGTGTTCGGCCGCGGCGGCGCCCTGAAGTCCTCATGGTACGGGGACTGCCTTCCGGAACGGGACTTCCCCATGCTTATCGATCTGTACCTGCAGGGCCGCCTGGATCTCGATGGCTTCGTCAGCGAGACGATCGGCGTCGGGGAAGTCGAAGAGGCCTTCCACCGCATGGAGCGGGGAGAGGTGCTGCGCTCGGTGGTTGTCTTCGACTGACCTGGTCCGGGGGACCGGAGCCGACTACCAGCCGCGGGCGCGCCACTCCTTGGTGTGGGGCTTTTCGGTCGCCACGGTCGTGTCGTTCTCCCCGTGGCCGGGGAAGACCACCGTGGGGTCGGGATAAGTCGATAGGAGTTGTTCGACCGAGTCCATGATCTGGCCGAAAGAGGAGTAGTCCCATTGAGTTGCGCCGGGGCCGCCCGGAAAGAGCGTGTCCCCGGTGAACAACCAGGGTTCCAGCACGAACGAGGTCGATCCGGGGGTGTGCCCGGGGGTGTGAACGGCATGGAGGAGAAGGTCTCCGACCTCAATCTCCTGTCGGTCCCGGATCAGTCCGTCGGGAGCGGCCTTCTCGATGCCCGCCTCTTCCAGGAGGAAGAGGTCCTCGGCGTTTAGAAGGAACGGGATCCCCAGCTTGTCGCTTACCTGGTCCACCGCTTGGAGGTGATCCTGGTGGCCATGGGTGGTGAGGATGGCCTGCACGTCATAATCGGCGGCCGCATCAATGATGACGTCGGCCTCGTTGGCCGCGTCCACGATCACAGCTTTTCGGGTGTTGGTGCAACCCAGGATGTAGACGTTGTTCTCCACGGGGCCGACCAGCAGTTTGATCACATGCGCTCCCTCGATTCGATGCTCCCACCTGTTCATAGCCAGTTGCCTTTCTCGGTTCGGACCACTAGGCCGGAAGAATACCAAGTGGGAGAGCGGGAACTCCATTCGCGGGCGGAGGGGTAACCTCGGGAGTCATGCGAGCTTGGCGTCTGCATGAATTGACCGGTCCAGGGGCGATCTCCCTGGATGAGGTTCCCGACCCCGACCCCGGACAGGGCCAGGTACGGGTTGGACTCAGGATCAGCGCCCTCAATCATCTTGACGTGTGGGTGACCCGCGGGCTTCCGGCCCCTCCCGGCCTTCCTCACATCCTCGGCGGAGATGGCGCCGGGGTGGTGGAGGAGATCGGGCCGGGGGTATCGGGCATCGCCAAGGGAGATGAGGTGATCATTAACCCCTCGCTCTCCTGCCGGAACTGCCCGGTGTGCGACGGCGGGGAGACGGTGTACTGCCCCTCGTTCGGGGTACTGGGGGAGCACAGCCAGGGGACGCTGGCGGAGAAGGTGGTGATCCCGGCCGCCAACGCCTGGCCGAAGCCGCCGGCGCTCTCCTGGGAGACCGCGGGTTCTTTCTCCCTGGCGACCGGCACCGCTTTCCGGATGTTGCGAAGGGCGCGTCTGGCGGAAGGAGAGACACTGCTGGTGGTGGGAGTGGGGGGAGGAGTCTCCAGCGCGGCCGCCCTGCTCGGCGTGTCGCTCGGTGCCCGAGTATTCGTCACCTCCCGAAGTCCGGAGAAGATCGCCTGGGCAATCGAAAACGGCGCCGAAGCGGGCTTTGACTCGGCGGGACAGTTCTCCAAAGAGCTCAGGGCGGCAGCAGGAGGGCAGGCCCACGTGGTGGTGGAGAATGTGGGCCCGGCAACTTGGGGACAATCGCTTCGTTCGCTCGGATTGGGGGGTCGGATGGTGGTCTGCGGGGCCACCAGCGGAGCCAAGGCGGAGATCGGCATCCCGGCGCTGTTCTTCCGGCAGTTGGAGATCATCGGGTCCACCATGTACACCCCGGCCGAGTACCGGGACCTGCTGGACTTGATCGCCTCGGGCCGGGCGGTCCCGCCTCCGGTCGACCGCGTGTTTCCCTTCGAGGAGTTGCCAGCCGCCATGGCCAGGATGGAAGCGGGCCGTCAACTCGGAAAGATCGCCCTCTCCCTGGACTGACCATCACCCGCTGACGCTTAGAGGAATCTGCGGCACGGTGGTCTGGGGTGGGGGATATACTGACACTGCGGAGTCGACTACGGTCGACTTCCCCCATTGGGGGCGTAGAACAGTCTGGAGTGTTCGCTGGCCTGTCAAGCCAGAGGTCGCGGGTTCAAATCCCGTCGTCCCCGCCACGGGCTGGGAGGCCAGGTAGCTCAGTTGGTAGAGTATCGGTCTGAAAAACCGAGGGTCGGCAGTTCGATTCTGCCCCTGGCCACCTGTTGAGGTGAAGCGGATGTCCCGATCACTGGAATGCGCGGACCTCGTCCGATGGAGGTTGGAACCTCCTGCCCTTCCCGGTGGTCTTTACCAAATCCTCCGGCAGATTTTTCTCCGCGACCCTTCCAAGGTTGCTCTCGAAGCTCCTGACCACCCACCAGTTACCTATGGTGAACTCGACTCGCTGGTGGAGCGTTGCCGAGCGAGCTTGGAGGCCTGTGGGATCGGGCGGGGGGACCGGGTCCTCGCCTATGTGGAGAAGTCCCTGGCGAACGTATTCCTTTACCTGGCCTGCCTGAGCCAGGGAGCGGTCTACGTTCCGGTCAACCCGGCCTACACCCCGGTAGAGCTGGCTGGGTTCGTGGAAGACGCCGGTCCCCGTCTGGTGATATGCGATCCCCATCGACGGACGGAGGTCGCTGAACGGCTGAGGGGTTCCGGCTCCCCTGCCGAGGTGGCGGCTCTCCGGCCCGACGGGATGGTCGGCCTCACGCACCCGCCGGCCCAAGAATCACTGTCGGCCGGGAGGACCAGGCCGGTCGGGAGCGACCCGGCGGCCATCCTCTACACCTCCGGTACCACGGGCGCCCCGCGTGGGGCGGTTCTCACTCACCGGGCCCTTGCCGCCAACGCCCTTGCCCTCTGCAGGGTCTGGCGTTTCCGGCCCGAGGACACCTTAATCCATGCTCTTCCGCTCTTTCACACGCACGGACTGTTCGTAGCCCTCCATTGCGCTTTGCTGTCGGGGGCCTCGATCCTGTTCCTGCCTGCTTTCGATCCGGGGGCGGTCACCAGGCTCTGGTCCCGGGCGACCGTGTTCATGGGAGTACCCACTCACTACACCCGTCTCCTGTCCCATCCCGGGCTTTCTGTCGGAGCAGCGGCGGGGATGCGGCTCTTCACCTGCGGCTCGGCTCCCCTTCTCCCCCAGACCTGGGAGGACTTCCGTCTGCGCTCGGGCCATTGCATCGTGGAGCGATACGGATTGACCGAGGTGGGGATCATCACTTCCAACCCCTATCGCGGAGAACGGATACCGGGAACGGTGGGGTATCCGCTGGAAGGGGTTGAGATCAAGGTTGCGAAGGAGACGGGCGCCGAACCGGGGCCTGGAGAGACGGGAGAGCTACTGGTACGCGGTCCCGGGTCGTTCTCCGGTTATCTTGCCAGTCCCGACGAGACAGCGAGGGTGATGAGCGCCGACGGCTGGGTGGCCACCGGCGACCTGGCTTTATTGGCCGGCGACGGCCGGGTGACTCTGGTGGGAAGGTCCAAGGATGTGATTATCACCGGCGCCCTGAATGTCCACCCACCCGAAGTCGAGGCGGCATTGAACTCCCTGCCGGGGGTGGTGGAGTCGGCGGTTTTCGGGGCGCCGCATCCCGACTTCGGGGAGGGTGTGGTGGCCGCGGTGGTGTGGGAGGGCGAGGCAAACCCTGCTACCTCCCGGCTCCAGCAGGCCCTCGCCGGGAGGCTGGCGGGGTACAAGATCCCCAAGCGGATCCTCATAGTGGAGCGTCTCCCACGCAACGCCATGGGCAAGGTGCAGAAAACGCTTCTCCGTTCTCGAAACGCCGGCGTCTTCAACACGGGGCCGTAACGGGAGAATCGCCGCTCCGCCAGCCCGGCTGGACGCCCACCGGGCACGGATGAGCAAAGAGACGCCGGGCCTGCCGGGCAGAGCTAGTTCTCGGGGTGCCGGAGAAAGGCCTCGATCTCGGAGATCAGATGATCTCCGGCATCCTCGAGGCTCTGGGGGTGAAGGCTGGTGCCTTTGGCTGCCTCCTCTTCCAGGTGTTTTATGTACCCGGCCAGATCCTCGGACTCGGCTACCACTGCGTCAAGCTTCTCCCGGAACTCGGAGGACTCCACCTCCAGGGGAGAGACGTCGAGGTTCACCTCCAGGATTTGGGCGGCTTTTCTTATCAAGGCCAGGCTGGCGGGTGGATAGTCCTGGGTGGATAGATAGTGGGGCACGGCTGCCCACAGGGTCAGAGCATCCCATCCTTCCTGGACAAAGGCCTGATGCAGGACCCCCACGATACCGGTGGGACCTTGGTAGTTCGACCCGAAGAGGCCGTACCGACCGAGTAGGGAGGGATCGGTTGCCCGCCCCACCATGGGGACTGGGAAGGTGTGGGAGATCTGCCCCATGAAGGCTCCCATGGTGAGGGCTCTATCCACTCCCGCCGCCCGGCACAGGTCCATGATCCGGCCGACGTATGACTTCCAGCGAGCGTGAGGCTCGTCTCCGGTTATCACCAGGAGCGGACGCTGCTCTGCCGGAGTGGTCAGGTAAACCTCGGTGCTCGGCCAACTCAGGGTGGTAGAGCCTCCCTTCCCGAACGAGATCTCCGGCCGTACGACCTGGAAGTCGAAATACTCTTCGGGGTCGATCTCGGTCAGCAGCACCGAGGGGTAGATGGAGAGGACGTGCTGGATCGCCCGACTGGAGGCTTCTCCGGCGTCTCCCCAGCCCCGGTAGGCGACCAAGGCGGTTGGACGCCCAAGCTGCCGGTAGAGCTGCCAGTTGACTTGCGACACTCTCGAAGGCTACTCGGGCCGGCCGCTCTGCGCCCGATGGTCGGCTTCGGCCCATTGGGGGGTCCCGGGATCCATGAAGGGATAGTCCTGGATCCAGGGCCGGGCCTCTTCCAGTTGGGCGGCCAGATTGAACAGGGTGTCCTCTCTCCCGAAGCGGCCTACGAACTGGACGCCCACCGGATGCCCTGACTCCGCGCGGTGGATCGGCAGGGACATGGCGGGCTGGCCGGTCATGTTGAACGGCCAGGTGTTGGGTATCCGGTTCATGGACTTGGTGGCAATTTCCTCCATCAATTGGAAGGCGGAGCCGGTGTACCGGCCTTCCAGCAGGGCGGCGATCCTCTCTCTCTGCTCCGCTCCGGGCTGGAGAGCGAAGTGGGGCCAGGGCGGAGTAGCCAGAGTGGATGTGACCAGGACATCGTGGTCCTCCATGATCCGACCCATGATCCGACCGTAATGGCGCACCAGATACAGGTTGTCGGCGAAGTCGGTGGCCGAGACCGTCTTTCCCGCTTCCACGACCACCTGGTTGGCAGGTTCCAGTTTGCTGACATCGACGTCGAAGGTCTCCACCATCCAGGCCGTGTCCACCGCCGAAAGGGTCAGCATCGCCCGCCTCCCCGGCCCCGGGCCGATCCCGGTGGAGACCCGTTCAACCCGATGGCCGAGTTCCTCCAGGAGCGAGACGGTCCGGTCGACCGCCAGGAGGCATTCGGGGTCCAGGTCCACATCACCGGTCATCGCTCCCTCGACCACGCCGATTCGTAGGGAGCGGTGCGGCGCCTGCGCCGCTTGCCGGTAGGGACCGTCGGGGGGCGGCGCCGCGTAGGGATCGCCCGCCTCGGGTCCATGACTGAGATCGAGAAACGCCGCAGAATCCCTCACCGTCCGTGTGACGACATGCGAAGCGGCCAGACCGTACCATCCCTCGCTCATGACCGGGCCTACCGGGTTCCTACCCCGGGTTGGCTTGAGCCCTACCAGGCCACAGGCGGAACTGGGTATCCGGATGGAGCCTCCCCCGTCACTGGCGTGGGCCGCCGGGACCACTCCAGCCGCCACCACCGAGGCCGACCCGCCCGAGGATCCCCCGGCGGTGATCCCCGGCGCCCAGGGATTGTGGGTGGGGCCATGCACCGCCGGTTCGGTCACCGACGCCATGCCGAACTCGGGAGTGGAGGTTTTCCCCAGAATGACCAGGCCTCCACCCAGATAACGAGAGGTGAGGGTGGTCGTGAAGGGAGCTATGAAGTCCAGCAGGGCCCTGGACCCGGAGGTGGTGGGCACCCCTTCCCAGAGTTGGCCGAGATCCTTGAGCATGAAGGGAACACCGGCCAGGGGGGTGGCGGGCAGTGCGGCCTGCGCGAGTCGGCGGGCCCGGTCATAGGTGGTGTGGACCACCGCGTTGAGGGCGGGATTGAGAGCCT
>JAPPKR010000066.1 GCA_028819835.1 bacterium
CCCCGAACCACTTCTTCACGTTCTCACAAACGATGATCGGATTGGCTGCGCCGTTGTCCATCTACTGCTCCCTCTTGATTACCGGGTGCCCACGCCTAATCGTCTCTCCAGTCGCAGGCTGGCCCGACTGAAGCTAAATGCAAAAATCCAATACACCAACGCCGCCAGGAGCAGGTTCTCCAGGATGCTCCCCAAGGAATCGGGCTGGTTGGGCACGATATCGCGCGCCACCCGCAAGAAGTCTGCCAGCCCGATGATCGCCACCAGGGAAGTGTCCTTGAAAAGAGCGATCGCCTGACCCACCAGCGCAGGGATGACCACCCGCAGGGCCTGCGGGAGAGTGATGAGCATGGTCATCTGGGCCGTGGTCATGCCCAACGCCCGGGATGCCTCCGTTTGACCCTTCGAGACAGCTTGGAGCCCTCCCCTGACGTTCTCGGCAAGGTAGGCCGCAGAGAAGGCGGTGATCGCCAGAAGCGCTTTGGCCTCCCCAGCGAAGTCGAGTCCCGGCGGTAGGAACCGCGGGATCACCTTGTCTCCGAAGAACAGCACGGTTATGAGGGGAACGCCTCTCACCACCTCTATGTAGACGATGGAGAGAATCCGGAAGATCGGCATGGACGAGGTCCGCCCCAGAGCCAGCATCACCCCCAGAGGGAAGGAGAGAGCCGTACCCCCCACCGCCAGCAGGATGGTCAGGTTGATCCCGCCCAGGAAGTGGCCCCGGGTGGCCAGGTCTGTCGAGCCGATGCCCGCCAGGAAAAAGTACAGCGTGCACAGCCCTCCGGCCAGCCATGTCCAGTAGAAAGCCCTTCGCGCCCTGGGACTGGCCGCGAAAGTGGGGGTGGCCAGGGAAAACAGCGTCAGCAGCAGAAACAAGACCCGGATAGCCATCGGCCACTGGATGACCCAGGAATAGATCGCCACCGCGCCCAGAAGGAAGTTCACCCCGGCCGCCTGCTCCCGTCCCGCCCGGCTCACGACCCAGATCACTGCGGGCCCGGCCGCGATCAGAAGACCGGCCCACGGCAACCAGGGTGTCAACTCTTCCCAGGCCAAGTCGGGATTGCGCTGAATGTGGAGGTAGATAACGGGGAAAGAAAGCACCCACAGAATGGTGATAACCCTCTTCATCATCCCGGCTGACAACCGCTGCCCCACCAGTTTGCCGACCCAGTGAAACGCCACCACCACCAACGCGGTGATCGTCAGGGGCCAGGTGGTACCGGACTCGAGCGGCATGTACCAGATCAAGCCCAACAGCAGGGCTCCCACAACCGCCAGCACCCTCGCCACCGAGACCTCTCTCTCCTCCCGCACCAGACGCATGGCCCCTACGCCCACCCCGAACAGGGCCACCCCTCCCCACACCAGGACCGTCCGAGTGGCGCTGCCGGCGGGAGACCACAACGAAAGCACCCCCACCACCAACGCAGTAGCCCCTATCGCTCTCACAGCAGCCACCACCTTGATCACCGAAACCTGTCCCCTCATCCCCCATGATGCGGTGGAGAATCCCGCCAGCGCGGCGACGATCCACAGCGATAACCACATGTTGAACAGGTCCTCCCGGGGGTAGGCCTCCACCACGTAGTTGGCGGCGTTGGGCGGCATCACCTCCCATCGGCGATCCGGGCTGAATACGAAACGCAGTACCGCCAGGATCAATAGCAGCAGTCCCGCAGTCAGCACAACCGTCAGGGTCCCGTTGAACACCGAGTTGAAGAGGTTCTTGCGTACCCAGTCCAGCCATCCGATCCGAGAGACCTTGGGAGGAGGCTCCGGCGGCAGGGGAAGATCGAAGGATTCGGCGCTCATCTACCTCTCCACCAGTTGGGTACGCCGGTTGTAGTAGTTGATCAGCACCGAAATCAGCAGGCTGATGCTCAGATAGAAGGCCATCCAGATCAGGATCACCTGGATGGTGTCCCCGGTCTGGTTGAACATGGTCTGTCCCACCTGGACCATCTCCGGGAAGGCCACCGCTATCCCGAGGGAGGTGTTCTTCGAGAGGTTCAGGTACTGGTTGCCCAGCGGGGGGAGTATCACCCGGAAGGCCTGAGGCAGGATCACCATGCGCAGGAGTTGTCCCCGCCGCAGGCCCAGGGCATAACCGGCTTCGCTCTGACCCTTGGGCACCGACAGGATCCCCCCTCGCACGATCTCGGCGATGAATGATGCGGTATAGAGAGTCACCCCCATCCAGATCCCGAAGAAGGAGGGAGTCATGGTCAAACCGGTGCCGGCGATCTGCGGGAAACGGCCCGGCACGTCGACCGAGGGAGAGCCTATGGCCAGGGGCGCCCCGGAGCGGAGAAACTCGAACTTCTGATCGCAGAACTCCAGCAGGTACTGAACCACGTTGGTCCCCACCTCGGTTGCGGCCGGGATCAGCATCAACACCGCCGCGCCCCCCGCGCCCAGCGCTCCGGCCAGGATCATCCGGAAGTAGTCGTCATCGGTGAGCTTGGCCAGTCCCGCCGGACTTCGCCGGGACTCGAGGAAGCGATGAATCCACCGCCATCCCAGATAGAGAGAGACCAGCGCCAGGACGACCTGGTAGACCAACACCGGTATGGCGCCCACCGAGGCCGCCAGCAACATGAACAACCACCCGATGGCGCCGGCCAGAGGATGGGCGAACCAGCCCACAATGGCCCATGCCAGGAAAGCCAACAATGCCCAGGTCCCCGGACGGGTGTCCTCTCCCAACTCCTCGGCTCTTCGCATCCGGGTGCGATAGGCCCAGCGGGCTGTCAGCAGACCAACCGCCAGAAACGCCCCCCACTGCCAGAAGGTCTCCTGGGGGAAGGGCCACGCGAAGGACACCCCTTTGCGGCTTACCAGGAGGACTCCGGGAATGGGCCCCGAACTGTCTTCCTCCAGGACGGGAAAGAGGGTCGAGGCAAGGAAGAACCAGAACACGACCTGCACCAGGACCGGGATGTTGCGAAGGGTCTCCACGAACACCGTAGCCAGTCTCGACGCCAGCCAGTTGGAGGAAAGCCTGGCGATTCCGACCGTTGCCCCCACCACGGTGGCGGCCACGATCCCGGACAGGGCAACGCGCAGCATATTGACCGCACCGGTGTAAAACGCCTCCATCCCGGTGCTCGGCTTGATGAAGATGCCTTCACCCAGTTGGATGCCGGGGGGATCCGTCAGGAGATCCCAGTCAAGCGACAGCCCCTGAGCCCTCATGTTGGCCATCGCCTCGCCGACCAACACCGATCCCAGGGCAAGCACGCCGAACAGCACGCCGATCTGCGCGGCCCACTTGAGAAAGGTGGCATTCCGCCAAAGTGGCGGTCGCGTGGGTGAGGCAAGGCTGGGTCGGTTCGCCAATGTGTCTCTTTATTCGAGTTAGGACAGGGCTTCCATGGGGTGGCCTTGAGTCTAGGTTTGGAGACCCCTGGGTTCAATGGTTTGGAGTCCCGGGCCTATGCGCCTATATGTCCTTTGGGCGTCTAAGTCTCCTCGCCGGAGAGCTCCGCGCGGAGTTGGGCGATCTGCGCGGTCACGCTCTCGTGGCTCCCTCCCCCGGGAGTCGCTCTCCGGTTCACCGAGATGACCGGGTCCAGGAGGTCCAGGTCGGAAGGCTCAAAGGAGGGGTGAGCACCCGCAAGGTCGGAAAAAGAGAGGGACGAGAATTCCCGGCTCTCCGCCGCCAGCCGTGCCGCTATCGCTCCGGTGACCCGGTGCGCTTCCCGGAAGGGCACTCCTCTCCCCACCAGCGCCTCGGCCAGATCCAGGGCTGCGGTCTCCGGAGCGGGCGGAGGGGGATGAAACCGGGCGGAAGCTATCAGCCCCGCAAGAGCGGAGGTGGCGCCGGCCAGGTCGTCATCAACCCGGAAGAGGTGCTCTTTGTCTTCCTGCAGGTCGCGGTTGTAAGACATGGGCAGGCCCTTCTCCAATGCCAGCATCGCGGTGAGCGATCCGATCGCACTGGCCGCCTTGCCCCGCGCCAACTCGGCGACGTCAGGATTCTTCTTCTGGGGCAGGGCCGAGGACCCGGTGGCGAACTCATCCGCCAGGGTGACCCAACCGAACTCCCGCGTGGACCACAACACCACGTCCTCTCCCAGTCGGGAAAGAGACACCAGGGCGCGGGCGCAACACCACACGTACTCGGCGGCCCGGTCCCGGGACCCTACCGCGTCCAGCGAGTTGGCAAAGGCGGCGGACATGCCGAGCAGCGATGCGGTCCTCTCCGGCGACAAGGGCAGCGACGAACCCGCCGACGCTCCCGCGCCGAGCGGAGAACAGTCCAGCCGGTCGGCCAGGTCCAGAAAGCGACGCCGGTCCCGCGCCGCCATCTGTCCGTAAGCCAGGAGGTGGTGGGCGAATAGGGTCGGTTGAGCCTGCTGGAGATGGGTGTAGGAGGGGACCACCACCTCCGGACCCAACCGTTCCGCGGCGGCCACCAGGACCAACGCCAGCCGAGCCAGTCCATCGGCGTGACCCAGCGCTTCCCGCCGCATGTAGAGAATGAGGTCCAGGGCTACCTGATCGTTGCGGGACCGGCCGGTGTGAAGCTTGCCCCCCACCGGGCCGACCAGTTCTATCAGACGGCGCTCCACCGCCGAGTGAACGTCCTCGTCGTCGTCGCTGAACACGAAGGCGCCCGTTCCCGCTTCCTCGGACAGCGTCTGGAGGCCGGCAGTGATCGCTTCCGTCTCCTGCTTGGACAGTATCCCCACTTCTCCGAGCATCGCCACGTGGGCAATCGAACCCTCGATGTCGTCCGCCAGGAGGCGGCGGTCGGCCACCGAGACGGTGAAGTTCCACATTGCCGATGCGGGGACGCCTCCCAGCCTCCCTTCCCAGAGGGTCATTCTGTTATCCCTCCCCGGAGCCTGTAGGCGGGCGGACTCGCAGCGAGTTGATCCTTATGAAACCGCCGGCGTCCGCTTGGTCGTAGACCTTGTCCTCCTCGAAGGTGGCCCGGTCGGGGTCGTAGAGGCTGAAGGGGGCCCGCCGGCCCAAGACCGTCACCGTGCCCTTGAACAGCGAGAGCCGCGCTTCGCCGGTCACCGATTCGGCCATCTCGTCGAAGAGTGTCTGCAAGGCATAGCGCTCCGGCGCGAACCAGAAGCCGTTGTAAACCATTTCCGAATACCGGGGCGCCAACTCATCCCGGAGATGGGCCACCTGCCGGTCCAGGGTGATGGACTCCACCGCCCGCAGGGCGTGAAACAGAATCGTCCCACCGGGAGTCTCGTACACGCCCCGGCTCTTTATCCCGACGAAACGGTTCTCCACCATGTCGACCCTGCCTACCCCGTGGCGACCACCGAGGCGGTTGAGTTCCTCCAACAGGGCCACCGGTTCCAAGCGCTCTCCGTTCACCGCCACCGGGTTTCCCTTCTCGATGGAAAGGACTATCTCCTCGGGTTCTTCAGGGGCCAGGCGGGGATCGGTGGTGAGAGTGAACATGTCGTCGGGCGGGGAAGCCCAGGGATCCTCCAGTATTCCTCCCTCATAGGAGATGTGCAGTAGGTTGGCATCGGTGGAATAGGGCTTCTCGGGAGAGACCGGTACGGGAATGCCCCGCCTGCGGGCGTATTCCACCAGATCAGCCCGCCCCTTCAAATCCCATTCACGCCAAGGGGCGATGACCTCTATGTCGGGTTCCAGAGCGTAGGCGGAAAGCTCGAAACGGACCTGATCGTTACCCTTGCCGGTGGCGCCGTGCGAAATGGCGTCCGCCCCGAAGCGTCGGGCCACTTCAATCATTCCCTGGGTGATTATCGGCCGGGCAAGAGATGTGCCGAGCAGGTAATACCCCTCGTACAGAGCCCCCGCCCGAAAGGCCGGAAACACCGCTTCGGTCACGAATTCCCGGCGCAGGTCGGAGACCACCGCTTCAACCGCCCCGGTGTCGAGCGCCTTTTGGCGAGCTTCGGCCACCTCCTCACCCTGGCCGACATCAGCCGTGAAAGTGATGACGTCTGCGTCGTAGACCTCTCGGAGCCACGCCAGGATCACCGAGGTGTCCAGGCCCCCTGAGTATGCAAGAACCACCTTCGTCATGTCATCTCTCCGATCCGCTCCAGTCGCTCCTTCACGCCCCGGCCGCCGGACGGTCGCGCCGCCACCACCAGGATGGTGTCGTCACCCGCCAGGGTTCCCAGAACGTCGCCGACCTCCCCCGTCTCCAAGGAAGCGTCCAGAGCCGAGGCCACCACCGAGGCGGCGCCCGGAAAGGTCCTCATCACCACCAGGTTGGCGGAGGCTTCAATCGACAGCGTGTAGGAGTTGATCACCCTTCCCAGCCTGCGCTCCGGGTCTATGGGATCTTCTCCTTCGTCGTTGCGCGAGTTCAGCCGATAGCGGCCCTCCTGGTTCTTCACCACGCCGAGGTACCGCAGATCCCGCGACACGGTGGATTGGCTGACCACAAACCCCTCCTCGGCCAGGCCCTTTGCTAACTCCGCCTGCTCCCCGGCCCCTCCCTGGGCGAGCAGGCCGCGCAATGCCCGCCGCCGGGCGCCGGCAGAACTCACTTCAACTCTCCGCGGCGATCGAAGCCGCCAGAGCCGCGCCGAACCGGGCAATCGCCTCCGAGGTCTCTTCGGGGGTGATGGTGAGCGGTGGTGCGAACCGCACTGCATCGGGTCGAACGTTGTTGACCACCAGCCCGAGTTCCAATGCCCGCTGGGTGGTCCCCGCCGCCCACTCTCCTTCCAGAACGGCTGCCAACAGCAGTCCCCGACCCCGCACTTCCATCACGCCATCGAGGGCTCCCAGGCCTTCTGAGAACTGACGGGAGCGCGCCCGGCAGTTGGCCAGCAGGTCGCGCTCGGCGATCTCGTCCAGAACCGCCAGGGCCGCCGCGCAGGGAACCGGGCCACCCCCGAAGGTGGTGCCGTGGTCCCCGGGACCGAAAGCGGTAGCCACCTCCTCCCGGGCCATGCAGGCTCCGATCGCCAGACCGTTGGCCAGAGCCTTGGCCACCGTGGCGATGTCCGGCTCGAAACCCAGACCCTGCCAGGAAAACATGTGGCCCGTGCGCCCCATGCCTGCCTGGACGTCGTCGATGATCAACAGGACTCCCCTCCGGTCGCACATCTCCCGGACCTCCTGGAGGAAGTCGGCAGGCAGGGGGATCACTCCTCCCTCTCCTTGGGTGGTCTCGATCATCACCGCCGCCGTGCGGTCCGACAGAGCACGGTCCAGCGCGACCACATCTGCGGGAGGAACCTGAAAGAACCCGGGCGGGAGGGGCTCGAAGGTCTCCTGTTTGGCGGGTTGGCCGGTGGCGGCCAGGGTGGCCAGGGTGCGCCCGTGAAACGAATCCAGGAGAGAGACCACTTCGTAGCGGTGCGCGCCATGCTTCTTCTGGGCGTACCTCCGCGCCAGCTTGATGGCGGTCTCGTTGACGGTGGCCCCGCAGTTGGCGAAGAACACCCGGTCCAGCCCGGAGAGAGCGGACAGCCGTCCGGCCAGGCTCACCATCGGCTCGGTGTAGAAGATGTTGGAGACGTGAACCAGTTCCGACATCTGGGCGCGGGCGGCCTCCGCCACCCTGGGGTTGGCGTGTCCGACCGCTACCACTGCCAAGCCGGTGAGACAGTCCAGGTAAGACCGACCCTCCCGGTCGAACAGCCAGACTCCCTGCCCTCGGGTGAACACCACCGGCGTCCGACCGTAGGCCGGGATGAGCTTGCGGTCGGCCTTCTCGATCCAAGCCGTGACTTCTGGGTTCACTGTTCTTCTCCTTCGTGATGGATGACCATGGTCCCTATCCCCTCGGGGGTGAACATCTCCAGCAGGAGAGCGTGCTGGATTCGACCGTCCAGGACATGCGCCTGGGAGACGCCGCCCTTCATGGCTTCCACCACCGCCCGCAACTTGGGAAGCATCCCTCCCCGGAACCGGTCGACCATCATCACCAACTCCGGCAGGGTCATCTTGGAGATGAGCGTGGAGGCGTCGGCGGGATTGCGATACACCCCCTCCACATTCGTGAGGAACACCAACTTCTGCGCTCCCAGAGCGGCGGCTAGGGCGCCCGCCACGGTATCGGCGTTCAGGTTGTAGACCTCGCCGTCCAAACCCAGGCCCAACGGCGCCACCACCGGCGTCATCCCGCCATCCACCAGGAATTCAATCAGAGCCGGATTCACCTCGACCAGATCGCCAACCCTTCCGAGGCGGCTGTCCAGGCGGCGACAGCGGAACAGGCCTGCATCCACGCCGGTCAAGCCCACCGCCCTGGCGCCACTGGTCTCCAGAAGGCGGGCGATCTCCCCGTTGACCTCTCCGCCCAACACCCTCCGCACCAACTCCATGGTGCGGGAATTGGTCACTCTCAGCCCGTCCACCCAGGTGGGCGCGATCCCCTCCCTCTTCATAGCTGCGGTGATCTGTGGCCCGCCTCCGTGAACCACCACCATCTTTATCCCCACCTGGGAGAGAAGAGCCACGTCCTTGGCGAAAGACTGGGCGAAAATCGGGTCATCCATCGCCGAGCCGCCGTACTTCACCACCACGACGGTCCCCGAGAATCGACGGATGTAGGGCAAGGCTTCCATGAGGATGGCCGCCTTCCCCATCGAAGAGGCGATGCGAGGCTTGAGGCGGGTAGGGGGACTGTGGCCGGTTGTCATGACGGCTCCCCGTTGAAGATGACGTATCCGGGGGTGAGGTCGCTGGTGAGAATCCGGGCGGTTCCCGGCCCATCCCCAACCGCCACGTCGACCTCGAAGTCTCCCGCCAAAAGCGGCTCGACCGCGGACAGATCCACGCCGGTGTGGGTCCCTCCCCTCGCCACCGGCGTTCCCTGGTAGGTGATGTCTATCCGGGAGGCGTCCAGGGGCTCGCCACAGGCGCCGAGGGCGGCCACCAGCCGTCCCCAGTTGGGGTCTCCCCCGTAAAAGGAACAGCGCACCAGGTCGGAGTCGGCTATCGCCATCCCCATCCGACGAGCGGAGCCGTCATCGGGGGCGCCGCTCACCCGGATGGTCACCACGCGAGTGCAGTCCTCTGCGTCCGCCACGATGTCACGGGCCAGCTGCGCGCACACCTTTCGTACCCCTTCTGTCAACTCCTCCGAAGACGGTTCGATCCCCGAACGGCCGGAAGCCATGAGAATCACCGTGTCGTTGGTGGATTCGCATCCATCGATGTTGATGCTGTTGAAGGTCTCCTCCACCGCCTCGGAGAGCACCGCCCTCAGCCGTTGGGCCGAAGAAACGGCGTCGGTGGTGATCACCGCAAGCATGGTGGCCATGCTGGGGCGGATCATCGCCGCCCCTTTGGCCATGCCTCCGACCCGGAATCCCCCGGGACCGGACACCGCCGCCTCCTTGATGAAGGTGTCGGTAGTCATGAGCCCGGCCGCGGCCTCCCGTCCCGCCGATGGGCTTGAAGCCGCCCGGGCGACGAGAAGCTGCATGGCGGGAAGGATCTTGTCCATGGGCAACTGGGGACCGATCGGCCCGGTGGAGCAGACCAGCACCTGGGTAACTTCGCACCCTACCTCCCCGGCGACCGCGGCGGCCATGTCGTAGGCGGCCCGGTCGCCGAGAACCCCGGTGGCTGCGTTGGCGCAACCGGAGTTGAGCGTCACGCCCCGGATCGCTCCCCCCGAGACCTCCATGTGACGACGGGAGAGTCGCACCGGTGCGGCGGCCGCGCCGTTCTGGGTGAATACCGCCGCGGCCGGCACCGGCTCTTCGGCGACAACCACGCTCAGGTCCGGAGCGCCGGAGGGCTTGATCCCCGCCGCCGCGCCCGACGCCTGAAATCCCCTGGGGAAGGTGACGCTCATGGCATCCACCCGGTGGTGTCCAGGCCGGTTGCCTCCTCCAAGCCGAATACCAGGTTGGCGGCCTGGACGGCCTGCCCGGCGGCCCCCTTCAAGAGATTGTCCAGGGCAGCCTGGGCGATGACCATCCCGGTGTGGGAATCGAAGAAGGCCGTGACCAACGCGCGGTTTGATCCCGCAACCCATCGTGTCTGGGGGGGACGATCGACAACGTCCACCAACCGACGGCCCTCGTAGGCCTTTCCGAGCATTCCCAAAAGGTCCTCCCGGTCTCCCGGAGGATCGGCGGCAGGCATGGTCACCGTGGCCAGCAGTCCCCGCTGGATGGGAAGCAGATGGGGAGTGAACGTGACCCGGGTGGAAACCCCGGCCATCTTCATGCCCATCTCGATCTCGGGCCGGTGTCGGTGGGCCGCAACCTTGTAGGCCTGTGCTCCTTCCGCCACCTGTCCGAACATCAAGTCTGATCGGACTGACCTGCCCGCCCCCGAGATGCCTGACAGGCAGTCGGCCACCACCGGGCCCGAGGTCAACCCGCCCGCCAGCAGCGGGACGGATGCAAGCATCACGGCGGTCGGATAACAGCCCGGCAGGGCGACCCTCCGGGCCCCTTCCAAGCTGAAAAACTCCGGCAGGCCATACCGCCACTCGCCGAGGCGCTCGGGAGCCGGATGGGGAGCGCCATAGGCATTCTCATAGCGCTCCTGTGTGTCGAACCGGTAGTCAGACCCCAGGTCGAACACGGCTGTGCCTCTCTCCGCCAACTCGTGCCCCAACTCATAGGACGCCCCGTGGGGCAGGGCCAGGAACGCCGCATCCACCGAGGGAATGTTCTCGACAGTCGTGGAGGACAGCCGCCGATCGCCCTCGGAGAGGTGAGGATGCACCTCTCCCAGCGGGGCGCCGGCCCGGCTGTGGGCGCCCATCCACACCAGGTCGAAGGCCGGGTGGGCATCCAGCAGTCGGATCAACTCCCCACCGGCATACCCGGAGGCGCCGATCACCGCCGCCGTCAGTGTCATTTGAAGTCAGTCTCTTGCATCGGGACAACTATATACGAATATGCGCATATTCCCAAAGCCGGTTACGGGCTCAGGGCATTCTCCTCGTGCCCGAGCGGATACAGGTCTCGTTCAGGCATGGGGGGCGGCAACGGATCGTAGAGCCAGGATTCCACGAGTTCCCGCGCCGGGGCGCCCCTGGTTTCCTCCACCAGCGACAGGAACTCGGCGGTGGTTGCGTTTCCGTAGCGATGGGTGTCGTGCCAGGTCCTGAGCAGCGCGAAGAAAGACGCGTCGCCCAGGTAGTCGCGGAGAGCGACCAGGGTCAGCGCTCCCCTTCCATACACCGAATAGTTGAAGAGGTCGTCGGCGGGAGGCAGGCCGGGGGGATAGAACTGGCGGACCGCCATGGCTGTCGCCCTCTCGATGGCGTCGGTGGTGTCGCCCGACAGGAAGAACTCCCCGGAGAACAGCCGGTAATTGTTGGCCACCTCCCGGTCGTAGTCGATCACCCCCAGGATTTCCTCCGTCCAGAGCCACTCCGACAGGGTGGCGGGGCCCTCGTTGAGCCAGATGTCGCTCCAGTCCGCCACCGACAACGAGTTGCCGAACCACTGATGGGCGAGTTCGTGCACCACGACCGTCTCCTGCACCGTGGAGAGATCGTAGGTGGGGAGGGTCTGGTGCTCCAGGGCCAGTGGCAATCCGGCGTCAACCACCATGGCGCCCAGGGATTCGAATGGATAGGGCCCGAATAGTTCGGACAGGAATTCAAGCATGTGATGCTGGTCGGTGAAGGGGTCGAGCAACTCGGTGTCCAGGTCCTCGGGATACCAGGTGGTGATCTCCAGGCCCAGGGGGTCGGGCTCGGAACGGGACGCAAACTGCCCGATGCCGAGGGGGATCAGGTAGGGGGCCACGGGGTGTTCCAGCGACCACCGGAAGACTGTGTACTGCTCCTCCTCCCTCACCTCCTCCAGGGTTCCACCCGAAACAACCGTCCACCCCACGGGGACCCCCACCTCGACGGTTACCAGCGCCTTGTCCAAGGGATGGTCATTGAAAGGCGCCAAGGCGGCAGAGCCGTCCGGCTCGTTCATCATGAAGAAGATCTCCTCATCAGTGGACCAGCGACCGCCGGAGGTGAACCCCTGAATGGCCCGGGCCGGCCAGGAGGCCACGGCCCCCTGGTAGGAGACGACCACCGTCATCCGCTCTCCCTCGCCGAGCGCCTGGGATGGCACGACGATCAACTCTTCGGAGACTTGCTCGTAGTCCGCCGGTGCGCTGTTGACTGTCACCGCCTCGGTCTCCATACCGAAGAAGTCCAGGCTGAACAGGTCGAGATCGGCGGTGGTCACGGCCGCGATGGTGGATGATCCCGAAAGCAGGCCCGTCTCCGGGTCGAAGCGGAACTCGATCAGGTAGCTCTCCACGTCATAACCGGAGGCGCCGAGGGTCGGGTACAGGCTGTCGCCGATCCCCTCCCTTCCCAACGCCTGCAGACGCTCCCACAGAGTGGGCTCCGGCGGAATGGTGGTGGTGGTAGTAGTTGTGGTGGTGGGCGGTGCCGTCGTGGTGGGCGGGGCTGTGGTGGTGGTGGTCGGTGGGCCGGCTGTTGTTGTGGGAGTGGTGGTGGGCGGTGCCGTCGTGGTGGGCGGGGCTGTGGTGGTGACGGCGCCGGTTGTTGAAGTGGTGACGGTGGGGGTCTCGCCATCGACCCGGGCCGCGGTGTCCGGAGGGGCGACTGCAGGGCCGTCATCGCAGGAGGCGATAAACACCAAGCCTCCCAGCAACGCCGCGACCGCGATCAGTCTCTTCATGCCGGAGGAGGAGGGCCCGGGTCTTCCCATCCCTGGTCTATCGCCCACTCACGGGCGATCACCAGCGCCTCGTGGTCTGAATAGGGGCCTTCCTCTATGCGCTTCTCCAGGAGGACCTGCATGATCTCACCCACCTTCGGACCCGGGGAAATCCCCAGGTAGGACATGATCCGGTAACCGTTGACCGGCGGCCGGAGACGCTCCAGGTCCTCCTTCTCCCTGAGTTCGGCGATACGCTGCTCCAGCTGATCGATCCGACTCTGGATAGCGGCGGCTCGTCGCCGGTTGACGGTGGTCACGT
>JAPPKR010000173.1 GCA_028819835.1 bacterium
TGTCGGGCATCGGCCACGCCTACTCGGACGAGATACTGTGGGAGGCCCGGCTGTCTCCCGTGAAGATGACTTCCCGGCTCACCGATGAGGAATCCGAGCGCCTGCACCGGGCAGTCATCGGGGTCCTCTCCTCCTGGATCGAGCGGCTGGCCGCGGAGACCGGGGACCGATGGCCAACCAGGGTCACGGCCTTCCGGCCGGAGATGGCCGTGCACGGAAAGTACGGATCGCCCTGTCCCCGCTGCGGCGCTCCCGTCCAGAGGATCGTGTACGCCAGCAACGAGACCAACTATTGCGCGGCCTGCCAGACAGGGGGGAAGCTCCTGGCTGACCGGTCCCTGTCGCGACTGCTCAAGAAGGACTGGCCCAAGACGTTGGAGGAACTGGAGGAGATGAGAGCCGGTCCCTGACGGAAGTAACGGGGGAGGACCAAATAGAATCTAACTGTTAGGCCAAGTTGGAGGTGAAAACTGACGGGACCCGTCCGATTGGCGGGGGTGACCAAGAGCTACGGAAAGGCCCGGGGAGTCTTGGACCTCGATCTTGAGGTCCGGCCCGGGGAGGTCTTCGGATATCTGGGTCCCAACGGAGCGGGCAAGACCACCACCATCCGCATGCTGGTGGACCTGATACGACCGCAACAGGGAACGGTGGAGGTGTTGGGAGGCTCGCCTCGCGATCCCGCCATCAGGCGGCGGGTCGGGTACCTGCCGGGGGAGGTCGAGTTCTATTCCCGGATGTCCGCCCGTGACTTCCTCACCTACATCGGGAATCTGCGCGGGAGCGGAGGAGATGCCATCGCGGGGAAACTCTCGGAGAGGATCGACCTCGATCTGTCCCGGCGGATCGGTGATCTCTCCAAGGGAAACCGCCAGAAACTCGGCCTGGTGCAGGCGCTCATGCACGAACCGGAACTCGTGGTGCTCGATGAGCCGACGTCCGGGCTCGATCCATTGGTGCAGCAGGAGGTGTACCGGCTCCTGGATGAACTCAAGGCCGACGGGGTGACCGTCTTTTTCTCCTCCCATGTCCTGTCGGAGGTGGAGAGGGTCGCCGACCGGGTCGGGATCATCCGGGAAGGCCGTCTGGTGGAAGTGGAGGAACTGGAGGCCCTTCGCCAGAAGGCGGTCAGGACCTTTGAGGTCGTCTTTGATGACGTTCCACACCTCGCCGAGTTCGAGCATCTGGACGGCGTCCGCATGGCCGACGTGCATGGGAACGTCTTGCACTGCCAGGTGATCGGCGCCATCGATGAATTGCTGAAGGCGGTCGCCAAACACAGGGTCCGCGATCTGGTCAGCCACGGCGCCGACCTGGAGGCCCTGTTCCTGGACTACTACAGAGGAGAGGAGGACTGAGAAATGCTGAACAACGTGGCGCTGAAGACCCTGCGGGACCGTCGCCGCTCGCTTTTCTGGTGGGTGGTGGGGATATTCGGGTATTTGCTGGGCATCGGCGCCTTCTATCCCATCGTGAGGGACAACCAGGGGCAGTTCGAAGCGCTGCTGGAAACCTATCCGGATGAGTTGCTGGCGATCATAGGGGTCGGTAGCGAAGAGAACCTGTTCGACCCCATCGGTTTCATGCAGGCGGAGGCCTTCGGGTGGGTCGTCCCCCTCGTTTTTGCTATTTACGGAACCGTCCAGGGGGCTCGAGCCGTGGCCGGGGAGGAAGAGGACGGCACCATCGACCTGGTGATGGCCACTTCACTCACGAGGTTCGGCCTGGTCTGGCAGAAGTGGCTGGCCCTGGTGCTGGCCGAGTTGGTGCTGGGTCTGGCCGTGTTCGCCTCTCTGGCTGTGGACAGCGTTCTATTCGGCGTCGAGATCCCTGTAGGGAACAACGCGGCCGCAGTCCTGATGGCGGTGTTGCTGGGGGTGTTCTTCGGATCGCTGGCGCTGGCCGTGGGCACCGGTACAGGTCTCAGGGGTCTGACGGTCGGAGTCGTCACCTTTGTGGCGGCCGGCACCTATCTGCTCAACTCCCTGGGCGGGTTTGTGGAGTTGCTGGATGCCATGCAACCCATCTCACCTTTCTATTACTACGACTCCTCCAACCCGCTTCGTCATGGCTTGGACGCCGAGCACGCTCTCGTCCTGGGAGGCCTGGCGGTGGTGTTCCTCGGGATAGGCTTGCTGGCTGTGCGCCGCCGGGACCTGGGAGTGGGGGGCATTCGCCTGGCTGTTCCCAACATGAGAAAAGCGGCCGGCTGAACCGGCTGGTCGAGGATCACCTCGCCAATGTTCAGACCCGGGCCAGCGCCTCCATGAGAGTGCGCCGGATCTCGGCGATGGTGGCTTTGCTCTGACGGGAGGCCTGCTTGGTGAGGGTGATAGGGGGCATGACTTCCACGCTTACCGGCCCTCCGGTGATCAATGCCGACTCGGGAGGCCATATAGCGCCGGTGCCCTGAACGGCCACCGGCAGAATCGGACAGCCCGTTCGGGCAGCGACGTGGATGGCGCCGGTCTTGAAGGGAAGCATCTCTCCTGTGATGCTGCGGGTCCCCTCCGGGAAGACCACCAGGGACTTCCCTTCCGCCACCAGCGACCGGGTGCTGCGGATTATGAAAGCCAGCTCTCGGCGCCCCATCTCGCGGTCCAACGGGATCATCCCCACGCCTCGCATGGCGCTTCCCAGCAGCGGGAATTTGAACACCTCGATTTTGGACAGGAACCTGATGGGAATCGGCAGGGCGGCGGTCAGGACCATTATGTCGATGTTGGAGCGATGGTTGGCCACAACTATGTAGGGCGTCCCCTCCTCGATGTTCTCCAAGCCGTTCACCTCCATCCGCATGCCGGAGGCAACCACCCAGACTCGACCGAAACGCTTCAGTATCCATTCGGCGTAGGATTCCAGGAAACCGAACACAGACCCGATCACGATCGCCGAAGCAACGCCCACCGTGGAGAGCCCGGCGACCAGATAGGTGATCCCGCTGCGAAGGAACAGAAAGGTCCTTTTCACGGAACTTAAGGCTAAACCCTCTGAAAGACTGGTAGCTTGCACGGTGTGAGTGTGAGCACGTCGGAGCTCAAGGCCCGGCTCAGGGCCGAGGCCCGCGGGAGGCCTCCTCCCGCCGCTGCTGAGTCCAGAAGGGTTTGCAGCCACGTTCTCGAGTGGCTGGCGCCGAGGCGTCCCGGACCCACCCTCGTGTGGATGGCCATCCCCGGTGAACTGGATCTCGCACCGGTGGTGGCCCGCTTGCCGATGATCGAGTGGCTTACGACCCGGACCCCTCCGGCCGGTCCTCTCACGGTCCATCCCTATCACTCCCCGCGGGAACTCCATCGCTTCGGGTTCCACCAACCTGTGGCTTCGGTCCCCAAGGTGCCGCCGGCGAGGATCGAGGTGGCTCTCGTCCCGGGGCTGACGTTCGATACCCGGGGACGAAGACTCGGGCGGGGCAAGAGCTATTACGACCGGCTTCTGGCAGGGCTCCCCGCGAGCGCCCTGCGAGTGGGAGTCACGCTGGAACGGCTGATGGCCGAAACCGTGCCCGTCGAGCCGCACGACGTGGCCATGACCCATCTCGTAACCGAGAACGGGGTCCGGCAGATCGTCTAGGCTCCGATCGCTTCGACTATCCGGTCGCCTATCTCGGAGGTTGAGGCGCCCATTAGGGGTCCTGCCATGGCGCCCAGCCCGAGGAGAACATCGGCCGCAGCTTTCTCCACCATGGCCGCCGCCTCCCCTTCTCCCAGGTGCTCCAGGCACAAGGCGGCGGAGAAGACCGCCGCTACCGGATTTGCCCAGCCGGTGCCCACGATGTCTGGGGCGGTCCCGTGCACCGGCTCGAAGAGGGAGGGAAACTCGCCGGTCGGATTGAGGTTGCCGCTGGCCGCCAGGCCGATTCCCCCTGCTATCGCTCCTCCCAGATCGGTGAGGATGTCGCCGAACATGTTGTCGGTCACTATCACGTCGAAGCGCTCGGGGCTGTCGATCAGGTGGATGCAGGCCGCGTCCACATGCACGTAGTCGACCTCGACCTGCGGATACTCCGCCGCTACCTCGTCGGTGGTCCGCTGCCAGAGGTCGCCCGCGATGGTGAGCACGTTGGTCTTGTGGCAAAGGGTCAACCGACGGTCTCTCCTCATCGCCCGCTCGAAGGCGTACCGTACGATTCGCTCGGTTCCCGCCCGCGTGTTGACCGAGTGCTGGTTGGCAATCTCCTCTGAGGTTCCCTTGTGGACAAACCCCCCGCTGCCCGAGTACAAGCCCTCGGTGTTCTCTCTGATCATCTCCATGTCGCACCGCTCGGGCGTGAGTCCGGCGATGGCGCTGGAGACACCCGGGTAGAGCTTGATGGGGCGGAAATTCACATACATATCGAACTCGAACCGGAGCCGCAGCAAGAGGCCTCGTTCCAGAACACCCGGAGGGACCTCCGGGGTGCCCACCGCCCCGTGAAGGATGGCGTCATGCTCGGCCAGCTCGGCCACCACCGAGTCGGGTAAGACCTCCCCGGTGGCGAGGTAACGCCTACTCCCCAGGTCATAGTCGGTGAGATCGATCCTGAACCCGAACTCCCCACCCGCCGCTTGCAATGCCTGCAAGGCGCAGGCGGTCACTTCCGGACCGATCCCGTCGCCGGGGATCACTGCCAGTCGGTAGGCGTTCACAGCCAGATATATTAATCGACCGGTTCCGGATTACGGCAACTCGCAAAGTGCGACGCCTCCCCCGAGAACCGGAGCAGCGGTGTGTTCTACGGAGCCTTGCTCCGGGTCTCAGGCCTTCTCCTCCTGCGTGGAGGGAGGAGCCGAGGAGGGAGGCCGGGGGGTGAGGGTCAGATCTAGTCCCAGCACGTCGACCAGAGCGATCAAGCTGGAAAGCCGCAAGTCAACCTCACTGTTCTCGAACAGTGAAATCTGTGCCTGCGTAAGCCCCGACCTCTCGCCCAGTTCTCGCTGACTGAGTCCTTGGCCGGTGCGGGCTTCCCAGAGGATTCTTGCTATGCGGTAATCTCCGCGACCCATGGGAATACAAGGTAGCAGGTATATCCCTCTCGCTGTTGGGCGAAGAGCTAGGGAGTCATCCCTACTTTGCAGCGCATCGAAGCAGGTGGGCTCGGCTACGTTGTCACTTGGCGCCCACGGCGCGGTTCAGAGCGTCCACGAACGCCTCGGCTGAGCCCTCCACCACGTCGGTTGAGACCGCCTTTCCCGAGTAGGTGTTGTCGACGACCCTGACTACCACGTTCACCTCGGCCATGGCGTCCGCCCCCGATGTGACCGGCACCACGCGGTAATCGACCAACCGGGCTTCGATGCCGAAGCACTGTTTGATGGCCGAGAAAGCGGCGTGGACCATTCCGTCCCCATGTCCGGTGTACTCGGAGGTGACGCCTCCCTTCTCCAGGGTGACCACGGCGGTGGGGGTGGTGTCATGGCCCCCCGACACGCTGATGCCGGCGATTCTCACCTCGGCGTCCGACGATTGGGACAAACCGGTGGCGGCAATCGCCCGCAGCTCGCGTTCTCCGATCTCCAGCTTCCGGTCCGCCATGGCCTTGAACTTCTCGAAGGCCTGGTTGAACTCGTCCTCCTCCAGTGAGAGGTTCAGGTTTGCCAGGGCGTCGGCGAAGCCGGCCCGTCCGGAGTGCTTCCCGAGAATGATCTGGGCGCCTCTCTGCCCGATGGACTCTGCGTTCATTATCTCGTAGGTCTCCCGGTCCCGGAGCACGCCATGCTGGTGGATACCCGACTCGTGGGCGAAGGCGTTACGGCCAACCACCGCCTTGTTGAACTGCACCGGATAACCGGTCAGCCGGGAAACCAGCCGGGAGGTGTTGAAGATCTGGGTGGTGTCCGCCCCTATTTCCACCCCGAAGACATCCTGGCGGGTCTTGATGGCCATGATGATCTCCTCGATGGAGGTGTTGCCGGCCCGCTCCCCGATGCCGTTCACCGCTCCTTCGATCTGCCGCGCTCCTGCGGAGATGGCCGACAGCGAGTTCGCCACCGCCAACCCCAGATCGTCGTGACAGTGAACCGAGATGGTGACATCGCTCCGGTCGCCTCGCACCTCCGCGTAGATACGCTTCATCAACTCCACGAACTCGGCAGGGGTGGCGTATCCCACGGTGTCGGGGATGTTGATGGTGGTGGCGCCGGCTTCCACGGCCGCCCGGCACACATCGACCAGGAACTCATGGTCGGAGCGGGTGGCGTCTTGGGGGGAGAATTCCACGTCGTCTGTGTAGCGGCGCGCCCTCTGGACCCCTTCGACCGAGGCCTTCAGCACCTCCGAGGGGGTCATGCGCAGCATCCGCTCCATGTGGATCGGGGATGTGGACATGAACACGTGGATACGGGCCTGATCGGCATGCCGGAGGGCATCCCAGGCCTGGTCGATGTCGTCGGGGTGAGCGCGGGCCAGGCTGGCGATCACTGGTCCCCTCACCTCGGCGGCTATCTGTGAGACCGCTCGAAAGTCGCCGGAGGAGGAGGCCGCGAACCCGGCTTCCAGCACATCTACCCGCAGGCGAGCCAACTGGTGAGCGATCACGAGTTTTTCGTCCGGTGTCAGGGCGATGCCGGGGGCTTGTTCCCCGTCTCGCAGGGTCGTGTCGAAAATGATCAATCTGTCTGACATGGAGGCTCCTGGTTGTTGGGTTGAGGGCTGAGGCCTAGAGGGTGTGAAGGCCGGGCCGGCGAAGACCGCCGCCCGGCCGAGTCAGCGCCAGACAACCCTGGGCCAGCGTTCCGTCCATTGTCAGGACCCCGGCGTGATTCACTCGGGCGCCTTGGGGTCGAGGAAGGGCATCATTTGACGAAGTTCACGTCCCACCTCTTCGATGGGATGCGACCGGTTGGCGGCCCGCTGCTCCAGAAGATAGGGAGCCCCCTCCCGGGCCTGGGCCATCCACTCGCGGGCAAAGGCGCCGGACTGTATCTCCGCCAGCACCCTCTTCATCTCGGCGCGGCTCTCCTCGGTGATGATCCGCGCTCCCCGGGTGTAGTCGCCGTATTCGGCGGTGTCGGAGACGGAGTAGCGCATCCAGGACAGCCCCCCCTCGTACAGGAGATCCACAATCAACTTCAACTCGTGAAGAGTCTCGAAATAGGCGGACTCGGGTTCGTAACCAGCCTCGACCAGCGTTTCGTAGGAGGCTTTGATCAACTGGGAGACGCCGCCGCACAGGATTACCTGCTCGCCGAAGAGATCGGTCTCGGTCTCCTCCCGGAAGGTGGTCTGCAGCACGCCGGCCCGGGCCCCGCCTATTCCCCAGGAATAGGACATACCCAACTCGAATGCGGACCCGGTGGCGTCCTGGTGGATGGCAAGCAGGCAGGGAACCCCGGATCCCTCCGTGTAGGTGCGCCGCACCAGATGACCCGGGCCTTTGGGCGCAACCATCAGCACATCGAGGTCGGCAGCGGGCGTTATCTCCCCAAAGTGGATGTTGAAACCGTGGGCGAACAGCAAGGCGTTGCCGGGCTCCATCCGGTCGGCGATCCGGGCGTTGTAGAAGTCCGCCATGAGTTGGTCCGGGACCAGCATCGTGACGACGTCGGCCCACTCGGCGGCGTCGGGGGGATCCATCACCGCCAGCCCGTCGTCCAGGACCTGGGTGCGCCGGGCCGAATCCGGTCGGAGGCCAACCACCACTTCCACTCCGGACTCGGACAGGTTGAGAGCGTGGGCGTGGCCCTGGCTCCCATAACCGATAACGGCTACCTTGCGGCCCTTGATTACCTCGGGATCCGCGTCCTTGTCATAGAAGATCTCAGCCATTTAAGCTCTCACCGCCTATCCCACCGCCCTCATCCGGGAGGGCTTGCTCTTGGCGGCCCGCCCGATGGCAATCCGCCCCGACTTGACCAGTTCCACCACACCGAACGGCCGCAGAAGCTCGATGAGGTCGTTGAGCTTCGCAGGTCGACCCGTCACTTCGAAGGTAAGGCTGTTGTATCCCACGTCCACCACGGTCGCTTTGAAGATGTTGGCTACTTCAATGGCCTCCGTCCGGGCGTTACCGATGGCCGCAACACGGATCAGCATGCTCTCTCGCTCCACTGCCTTGGATGGTTCGAGTTCGAAGATCCTGATCACGTTGATCAGCTTGTGCAGCTGTTTCTTCACCTGTTCGATCTTCTCGGACTCCACCACCACGGTAATGCGGGAGAGGCCCGGATCGATAGTTGGACCCACAGCCAGCGAATGGATGTTGAACCCTCGGCGGGCCAGGCAGGAGGACACCCGGGCCAACACTCCCGGGCGGTTCTCCACAACCAGGCTCAACGTATGGCGGGGTGGGTGTGGTAGTGCCGTCACCGTCAGTCCCCCGGCTCCGGTCCCAGGATCACGTTGTCGTTGGAGCCTCCGGCGGGGACCATTGGGAACACCATCTCGTCGGGGTCGACCACCATTTCCACCACCACCGGGCGGTCGTCGATGGTCAGGGACTTCTCAAGGGTGGGGCCCACCTCCTCCGGCGCCTCCGCCCTCAGCCCGATGCAGCCCATTCCCTCAGCCAGTTTCACGTAGTCCACGACCTCGGAATTGAGCAGGCTTGCCGACAGTCGCCCTCCGTAGAAGAGCTTCTGCCACTGCTTGACCATGCCGTGGGCGCCGTTGTTGAAGACAGCCACCTTGACGGGGATCCCGTGGGCGGCGGCCGTGATCAATTCCTGGAAGGTCATCTGAAAGCACCCGTCGCCGTCAACTGCGTAGACGAGTTCATCCGACATCCCCGCTTTGGCGCCGATCGCGGCGGGGACGGCGAAACCCATGGTTCCCAGGCCCCCTGAGTTGATCCAGCGGCGCGGGCGATCGAAATCCCAGAATTGCGAGGCCCACATCTGGTGCTGGCCGACTCCAGCCACCAGGATGGCGTCCCCTCCGGTAACCCTGGCCAACTCATCTATCACGAACTGGGGCTTGATCGGGCCGTCCGGTTGCTGGTCGTAGGAGAGGGGGTACTTGGTCTGCCACTCCCGTATGGTCTCCAACCACTCCTGACTGGCGACCGGGGGACGGTCCCCCCAGGCCTTGATCATCTGGGTCAACACCCGGCGGGCATCCGCCACGATGGGTACATCCGCGGCTCGGACCTTTCCTATCTCGGCGGGGTCGACGTCGGCGTGGATTATCTTTGCGTCGACCGCGAAGTGATTGGGGTCGCCGGTCACCCGGTCGTCGAAGCGGACCCCGAAAGCGGCCAGGACGTCGCACTTCTGCATGGAGGTGATGGCTGTGTAATTGCCGTGCATCCCCGGCATCCCCAGACACAACGGGTGGCTGTCGGGGATGGCCCCCCTTCCCATCAGGGTGGTCACTACCGGGATATTGGTGATCTCCGCGAACCGGGTCAGCACCTCCGAAGCCTCGGACTTGATTATGCCTCCCCCCACATAGAGGACCGGCCGCCGACTGGCCGCCAGCATCTCTACTGCTTCCTTCACCCGCCGCGGATGGCCGTCCAAAGTGGGCTTGTAACCGGGAAGTTCCAAATCTTGTGGTGGATGCCACTCAGTCTCCTGATTCAGCACATCCTTGGGCAGATCTACCAACACCGGCCCCGGCCGACCGGAGGAGGCAAGGTGAAAGGCTTGGTGGATGACGGTTGGGATGTCGTCGGGATCGGTGACAAAGTAGTTGTGTTTTGTGGTGGGCATGGTGATCCCGACCGTGTAGGCCTCTTGGAAGGCGTCGTTCCCGACTGCGTGGGTGGGGACCTGTCCGGTGATGGCAACCATGGGCACAGAGTCCATCAGCGCGTCTGCCAGAGGGGTAACCAGGTTGGTCGCCCCCGGTCCCGATGTGGCGACGCATACGCCCACGCGGCCGGTGGCCCATGCGTAACCGGCCGCCATATGGCCGGCGCCTTGTTCGTGGCGGGCCAGGATGTGGCGGATGGGGCTGGAATAAAGGGGGTCGTAAGCGGGGAGGATTGCTCCGCCCGGAATGCCGAATATCAGATCGACGCCCTCGTGTTCCAGCGAGGAGATGAGCGATTGCGATCCGGTGATTGTTGTCATGGTGGTTGGCTTTCGTGAGGCTTACAAAGAGAAATCCCTCCTTTTGGGGAGGGATTCAGCGCACACGCGGTTTATGCGCGTACGCTATTCGAGTACCAGCAACAGGTGGATGTTTCTCATTGATTGGACATTATGGTCTCTTGTTCGCAACCTTGCAACTCGAAAAAGGGATTTTGATGGCCCGTTGATGATTATGGAAGTGCACATAGCCCCGGTAGCCGTATCTTTAAAGGGGTGAAGAGAGCCCTCCATCAATGAAATTTCGGCCTGAAGACTTTCGGCTTGCTTTGGAGGAGGCCCGGAGGGTGATCAAGGCTATGCGACCGGATGAGGTACCCCACAATCTCCGCAGGACCCGCAGTTCTTCGTCGCGGAGGCTTACGCCCATCGAGGCCCAGGCACTCTTCCGGGAACTCGAAAGAGACGCAGGCTTTCGCCAAGCCACCCTGAGCGGTTGGGACGCTGCCAGAGAGAACAGGACCGATCCCCGGACCGCCGCCTCGGTGCTGTTTCTGGAGAGGTCGGAGGGCTGGGAGTTCCGTGCCCGGGGTCATTTGGCCGAGGTAGAGCGGCAAGAGGCCCTATCGGACGCCGACGGGCTCAGGGCGAGCCTAGGGGAGGCGCAGTCGGAAGTGAGGTTGCTCAAGAGCCAGTTGGCTGAACAGCGGCGGCTGGCTGAGAAGGGCACACGACAGCGCACCGATCAGTTGAGAAGGGACCTGAGGCGCGCCCGGGAGCGAATCTGCCAACTGGAGAGAAAGGTCTCAGAGGGGAGCAAGGAGTCGGCCAGATGGGAGAGGGAGACTAACGCAGCCTGGGACGAACTGACCGAGGCCGACCGCCGGTATGACGAACTGCGCAGGCGATACAGTTCGAAGACGAAACCTGTTCCCGCTCGTTCGAGCCCCGGCACCGGGGGAGAAGTCGGATTCAGCCGAGATCCCCTGGAAGCGGCTCGGATGTTGGATCAGATGATGAGCTTCTGGGAGGTGGGCTCGGATTCCCAGCCCGAACGGGACGAGACGCGTCCCGGGCTGCTGGAGCTGCCACCGGGCGTGGATCCCAAGTCGGGTGGGGCGATGCAGTGGATTTATTACGAAGCTCCCCGGCTGATCCTGGTGGTGGATGGGTGGAACGCCGCTCACTACTGGAACTCTCACCGGCACGTTCCCGGCAAACCGGACCCGCGGACGATTGAGTTCATCACCAACAAACTGGACAATCTGGCCGAGTACTCGATCGGCCGCCACCAGGTCCTCTTCTACCTGGACTCCCGTCATGTGAGCGGGTTGGACCCAGACTGGGACAACCGCTTCAGAAGCCGTCGCCTGACCGGCTTCTACGTGGAGGACGCCGATGACGCCATCGCCAGGGAAGCCGCCGGGCGGACGGGGGAGAGGGTGGCGGTCATCACCAGCGACAACGGTCTGGCGGAACGTAGCCGGACGCACGGCGCGGTCATTCTGGCTTCGGAGGCGTTGGCGGAGTGGATGGCAAGCTCGCCGGTCTGACCGACCGTCTGACCGCCCTGGCCGCGGAGGCAGGACTGGATCGGGTCGGGGTTTGTACCGCCGATCCTTTCGCCGCCACCCGGCTCACCATCAGTTCCCGCAAGTCCACGGGGATGTCGGCCCGGCTGGGTTTCACTTTCACCGATCCGGACCTCTCCACCGACATCCGCCGCTCCTTCCCCTGGGCGGAGCGGCTGGTGGTGGGGATACGGTCGTACCTTCCTGATGCAGGCGATCCGGGCCCGGCCCGGCCCGGTCGGGGACGGGTGGCCCGTTTCGCGGTCACTGACGCCTACCAACCCCTCAGGTCGGGCCTGGAGAGATTGGCCGTCGAACTGGGGGAGGCCGGGTTCCGCTCCGAGGTGCTGGTCGACGATTCCCGCTTGGTGGACCGCGCGGCGGCGGTGAGGGCCGGGGTGGGGTGGTGGGGGAAAAGCGCCATGGTCCTGTCGCCGGGAGTGGGACCCTGGTTTCTGATCGGATCGGTTGTAACCGACGCCCGACTGCCGGTCTCCGAGCTCATGGAGCGGAACTGCGGGAGTTGTGTGGCATGCCTTCCCGCCTGTCCAACCGGGGCCCTGGTGGCACCCGGTGTGCTGGATGCCCGGTTGTGCCTGGCGGCGTTGGCCCAGAGTCCGGGAGTCATACCTCGGGATCTGCGCCCCCTTATGGAAGACCGCCTCTACGGGTGTGACGAGTGCCTCACGGCCTGCCCTCCCGGCTCCCGCCTGCTGGACCGGGCTGCCTCTCGGCGGGGATCGGTGGATCTGGTGGAGCTTCTGCGGACCCCGGACCGGGAGTTGACCGGCCAGTTCGAGCACTTCTATCTCCCCTCCCGCCGTCCCCGGGTGTTGCGCCGCAACGCCCTGGTGGCCCTGGGCAACACCGGGACGGTAGAACACCTCAACCTGGTCGCCGGCTATCTGGGCAGTCCCGACTGGATGCTTCGGCTCCACGCGGCGTGGGCGGTCCATCGCATGGGAGTAAGGCTGTCCATTCGCCGGGCGGAGATGTTCCTCCGGCACGCCGCTTCTCGGGAGAGGTCCCCGGAAGTAAGGGAGGAATTGGCCCTGGCGGGGGTCGACCCGTGAGCAGAGACAGCTTCGAAGGAGAGTTAGCGCTCCGGTCTCGCTAGTTTCAGCGGTTATGAAGATCGATTCCCGCCTGGTTCTGCTGGCCGTCCTCGGCGCAGGGGTGATCGCCCTGGGTTGGACCTGGCTGACCTCCGAAGACCCTGAGGAGGTAACGGTCGAGACGGAGGCGGCCCTGGAGACGACCACCACCTCTTCGGCGTCAACCACGGCTGCGTATGAAGAACCGGAGGCGGCTGCGGTTACCACCGCGACGACTGCTCCGGCGACCACGGTCCCCGCTACCACCA
>JAPPKR010000025.1 GCA_028819835.1 bacterium
CGCCTATCCAGTAGGTCCGCCGGTTGCTCCGCTCCACCAGTCCCCGCAGCACCTGATCGTTCTCCAACTCCCGCCACGGGTCGGAGCGGATGAACATCGACGGCACATCCAGTTCGCCGGAGAGTTCCGCAGAGGTGATCGGCTCCACCCACCCGTCCAGGGCCGCAACCACCCGGCAGGCAGGCTCCAGAAGACAGGTCCTCACCGCCGCGCCTCCCCCCAGGGAGTGGCCGTAAATGCCCAGCCGGTCCAGGTCCGCCATGTCGGCCAGCCAACCGAAGGGCCCGTTCACTCCCTGTTCCAAACCCCTGATGACCATGCGCACGTCCTCCGAATAGGTCTCCAGCAGCCGGATGGCCGCCTCCTCGAAGGCCTCGTCTCCCACCTCTTCGGAATCGGGCAGCGCTTCGGGATCCAGAAGGGCGATCTCGCCGTCTTCGAAGACGGTCGCCACCGACCCGTAGGGGTGATCCACCGCGATCACCAGGTAGCCATGGCTGGCCAGGGACTCCATCTGGTGAACCGCCGCGTTGCGGAACAACCGCCAGCCGTGGGAGTAGATGATCACGGGGATCTCTCCCCGGTATGCAGCAGCCTCCCCGTAGCTGTGGGAGGGGGTGTACCGGGTGTGATTCAGGAAGAACCCCGGAAGCCCGAACGATTCGGCCATTGCCGGCCCGACCACGTCCAGGTCGGCCACCCAGGGAGTGAGCGGTACGGCGTCCTCGGGCGCCCGGGCGGGATACCAGGCCTGGACCATCAGCCGCCGAAAGCTCCCCGCGTGGGGGCCGTACTCCTCCACGCGGTCCACGCCCGAAAGCTCCAGGCTGGTGGTGGCCACCTGGTAGGGGCCGGTGGGAGGGGGTATCTCCACGATCGGCAGCGCCCACACCGGGGTCACCACCAACAGGACCCCCAGAAGACCGAGGGCGGCTCTCCGGATGCGCTGGTAGGAGACCAGTTGGCGCTCCCCGGTGAGTACATCGCCCAGGGCCATTCCCAGGGCGACCCCGTACAACCCCCAGAGTTGCCAGCGGAAACCCTCCGCCAGGAACTGCCAGGCCAGGACGGCCACCAGCACCGTGGCGGCGATGCCCCGGCGGGGACGCCGGCCTTCCAGGGCCGGCCACAGCACCGCCAGCACGCACACGCCGGTGAGCAGCCATTCCCAGAGTCTCATCAGAACGCAATTATGTCCCGGTCAGCGCCGGATTGGCCCACCCAATTCCGCAGCGAAGCTAGCCGGAGATCGACAGCAACTCTTCGATCGCCGCCCGGAGGGTGGAGGAACCCTGTCCACCACGCAAAGTCTTGACAATGGTTTTATCGGCGCCGATCAGGATGGTCACCGGCTGGTAACCCACCCCGTAGGCCGAGAAGATCCGCTGGTTTGCGTCCAATCCCCACATCACCAGACCCGACCTGAGTAACTGGTTTGCCCTACTGGAGGTGGCGTTCAGCGGCGCCTTCCAGGCCGGCGCCACGAAAGCCACCCGATCCTGGTATTCGGCGGCCAGACCATCGATAACGGGTAACTCCCGTTGACACGACGGTCACCACTCAGCCCAGAAGACCAAGAACACGGGCCGGGGCTCGGCGGAGAGCGTGAAGGTTCCCCCGTCCCCCAACTCCAGGGTGAAGTCGGGAGCGGATTCCCGGTTGTGCGGCTGGGTAGTGGTCGTGGTTGTCGTAGGCGCCGCAGTGGTGGTCGTGGTCGGGACTGTCGTAGTGGTCGTGGTGGTGGTCGGCGGCCTCCTGGCCGTGGCGGGGGCCTTGGTCGTGGTAGTGGTAGGCGCCACAGTGGTCGTGGTGGTCGGCGGCCTTCTGGCAGTGGCCGGGGCCTTGGTCGTGGTGGTAGTTGGCGCCACAGTGGTAGTGGTGGTGGGAGCTGCGGTCGTGGTGGGAGCCTCCGTAGTTGTGGTGGCGGCGGTTGTCGTGGTGGGGGACTCCGTAGTTGTAGTGGCGGCCTCAGTGGTGGTAGGGCTCTCCGTGACCGTAGTCTCCTCCACCACCTCCTGGTCCCTGGTTTCGACCTGCTCGGGAACCGTCGTGGTGGTCGCAGGTTCAGGAGCGGCGGTGGTCGAGGGGACATCCGCCCCTTCGTCCTCGGTCGGAGCCGAAGTCTCGACATCGGTGGAAGGAGGCTCCTCGGGTTGAACGGTCGTAGCAGGAGCGGACGTGGTCGGTGCCGGGGCGCTCTCGGCTTGCGAACCCTCATCCTCAGACCCGCAGGCGCCCAACAGGAGCCCGCACAAGACCCAGAGCGTCAGTAGAGCCCGCCCCGAAACCGACCTCCAGGCCGGTATTACGTCATTCACCCGGGACCCGACAGGGTGGCTGAACCAACCGAATCGGAACTGATCGAGAAAGTGTTGCTCCCGCTCAGCAGCGCGTCCAGGTCCGCCCGGAGATCCCCGCCGTCTCTCACGCCCGGCCAGGTGACGAGCAGAGACCCATCGGCGGTAACGATCGCACCGGCGGGTTGGCCGCCTATCCCGTAAGCGGCGAAGATCTCCTGTGTTTCATCCAGCCCCCAGAGCACCTTCCCCGACGGGATCAACTGCGCCGCAGCATCGGCGGTGTCCTCCAGGCTTGACTTCCAGGCCGGCGCCACCACTACCACCCGGCCCTCGTACTCTTCAGCCAACCGGTCTACAGCGGGCAACTCCCGCTGACACGCCGGTCACCACTCCGCCCAGAAGAAGATCAGCACCGGGGTGGTCTGTTGCGAAAGCGCAAAGGTCCCTCCCGCACCCAGTTCCAGGGTGAAATCGGGCGCCGGCGGGCCGAGAGGCTCGGCCGGCGGGACCGTGGTGGTCGTGGTGGTCTCGGGCTCCTCGGCCGGGGTCTCCGGAGCTGTCTCGCTCTCGGTTGGAGCCGGGTCGGGCGCCGCAGTAGTGGTCGGCGCCGAGGTGGTTGCCGTCGATGCTTCGGTCGTAGCGGTGGACGCCGCGGCCGTGGGGGCCGGCGCAGCCGCCGTGGTTGTGGGAGCGGCCGTCGTGTCGGGAACGGTGTCCGCCGCCGCGGTCACCTCCGCCGGTTCACCGCCGGTATCCGACCCTCCGCCGCACGACGCGGCAATCAGCGACAGCATGACCAGACCTACTATCCCCGACCAACGTCCGCGACGCTTCATTTGGGAAAAGTATAGGTATTAGCAGGCACAATGCGGTTTAGATCCACAAGGAGCGCTCTCCCGGTTCGGGCCGCCCGACATGAACGTCTTCTTCCAGGTGCTAGGAAGGTGAAACCCTCCCCATTGCTTCATCGGACATCGACAGTAGATCGTCCAGGACGGCCTTGATCTCATCGATATCCCTGGATCCCTGCCAGGTGTCCATCAGAATGCCGTCGGAGCCCACAATGGCGCCGGCAGGCACGCCGCGGAACCCGTAAGCGGCGAAGACCTCCTGGTCATCATCCAAACCCCATGGCACCAGGCCCGAGGGCAACAGCTGCTGAGCAACCGCGGCGGCGCGCTCCCGACTCGATTGAATTGCAGGAGCCAGGACAACCGCCCGGCCCTCGTATTCCCCGCCCAACGCTTCGATAGCCGGCAACTGCCGCTTGCATACCGGTCACCACTCCGCCCAGAAGAACAGCAGCACCGGGGTGGTCTGCTCGGAGAGGACGAACGTGCCCCCTGTTTGCAACTCCAGGTCGAAATCCGCAGCCGGTTCCCCAATTCCAGAACCACATGAAGCCGCAAGGGACGCGACCAGGATTGTCCCGACCAGGATCAATCTGAAGGGGCGGCGCTCCACGGACTAGCGGCTCAGGTCGATCACCCTGTCGAGCACGGCTGCGGCCGCTCCCGAGTCGATCGAGCGGGCCGCCGACCGGGCGCCTTCGGCCGGGGACTCGGCCAGGCCTGCCACCATCAGGGTGGCCGCTGCGTTGGCCACCGCCGCGTCTCTCCGGGGACCGGTCTCACCGGCCAGCACGGACCGAAGTATCGCAGCATTGGTCTCCGCGTCACCGCCGATCAATTCGGAGACGTCCGCCCGATCCAATCCGAAGTCCTCGGGGGTGAGCACCACCGGCGTCACCTCGCCGTCCACCAGTTGGTACCCCCGCGTAGGGCCGGAGACCGAGACCTCGTCCAGGCCGTCGTCGGCATGGACCACCAGCGCCCGCTCGGTCCCCAGGCGCGACAGCACCCCGATCATGCGCTCGGCCATCCGACTGTCGTAGACGCCGATCAACTGGCGGGCGGCGCCGGCGGGATTGGTGAGCGGTCCCAGGAAATTGAAGACGGTGGGTATGGCCAGTTGTTGGCGGATGGGCACGACATACTTCATGGCGGGGTGGTACCGAGGGGCGAAGAAGAACCCGAACCCAGCTTCCACCACCATCTCGGCGGTGTGCTGGGGGTCCAGTTCGATTCCCACACCGAGAGCCTCCAACACGTCTGCCGACCCGCACTTGGAGGAGGCCGACCGGTTGCCGTGCTTCGCCACTTTGGCGCCCGCCCCGGCGGCGATCAGGGCGGCCGTGGTTGAGATGTTGAAGGTACCCGAGCGGTCTCCCCCGGTCCCGGCAGTGTCCACCACCGGTTCCCCTATCGAGACCCGCACCCCCACGGCGCGCATGGTCTCCACCAATCCGGCCATCTCCTCGGTGGTCTCGCCCTTGATACGGAGGGAGACCAGGAACGCGGAAGTTTGAGCCGCAGTTGCCCGCCCGCTCATGATGTCGTCCAGCACCGCCCGAGCCTCGGATCGGCTCAGATCCACCCCGGCGGTCAGTTTTCCGAGTACTTCGGACCAGTTCATAGAGGGACCTCCGCCTAGGCGTCCGCTGGACCGGTGCGCGCCACCCTGGTGACCAGCCAGGCCACCACTGCTCCCACCAGCGGCGCCACGATGTACAGCCAGATGCCGCTCAGGTCGCCGGCCACCACCGCCGGACCCAGCGACCGGGCCGGGTTCACGGAGGCGCCGGAGATCGGCACCCCGGCCAGGTGGATGGCAACCAGCGCCAGGGAGATCACGGTCCTTGCGTGACCGAGACCGTGGCTGGCAACCACCATGATCACCAGTACGAAAGCCCCGGTGAGAAGGATCTCGGCTCCGAATGCCGGGCCGGTGTCCTCATAGATGTTCATCGTGTCGACTACCGCATCGGATCCGGCCATGGCGAGCACTGCCACCGAGGCCAGTATCGCTCCCACCACCTGGGCCACCCAGTATCCGATCATGTCAGCAGTGGTAAGAGACCCTCCCAGCCGCATAGCCAGGCTCACTGCCGGGTTGAAGTGCCCTCCCGAGATGTGACCTACCGAGTAAAGGGCGATCATCAAGGCAAACCCAAACCCGAAGGCCACGATCAGCAGGTTCCCCTTCGACGAGAGGGCAGCCAGGGACCCTACCGACACCAGGATGAATGTGCCGACCAACTCGGCGACATACGACTGCTTCATGATGCTTCCTCCTGGCTATGCGATGACTACCCGAAACTCTACCCTTCTCGACTTACAGGAACAGGGCCAACCTTCAACCGAAAGGCGACCGTTTTGAGAATTCCGAAAGTCCGTTTGCGGGCGCTGGCGATGGGGACCGCGGTGGGTCTGCTGGCGGTGGCACTCGTCACTCTTATCGAGTGGTGGTTGGGAGCGCTCGGTTGGGAGATCGTCCCCGGATTCGGCAGCCCGGACAGCCGAGGAGGCGGAGCGGTGGCAGGCTTGGTGGTGGGAGTGATGGTGGGCGGATGGGTGGCCGGACGAACCGTCGCCATCGGCCAACGTTTCCACGGCTCCCTCGCCGGACTGGTGACAGTCGGAATCCTGGTGACGCTGGCCTCCAGGGGCGGGGCCAACACCACGCCTCTCCAGGTACTGTCGGCAGCCGCCCTGGGAATGGTCCTCGGCGGCCTCACTGGATGGTGGGCAGGCCGCCGCTGAAGAACGGCCCGTGACTGGAGTCCGGTGATCTCGTTGCCAACTGCCCAAACCGATGGCACCCGTGGCCGGTGAAGTCATAACATAAGGAGAAAGAACGAGTTCGCCGGGTGGCCGCGGGCGGAGGGAATCCCGACGCCTGAGGAAAGTCCGGACTCCACAGGGCAGGGTGCTGGGTAACGCCCAGGCGGGGCGACCCGACGGAAAGTGCCACAGAGAACAGACCGCCGATGGCCTCACCGGAGGCACAGGCAAGGGTGAAACGGTGGTGTAAGAGACCACCAGCGCCCCGGGTGACCGGGGCGGCTGGCAAACCCCACCTGGAGCAAGGCTAAGCAGGGACGCAATGGCCCGTTGATCAGTCCCGGGTGAGCCGCAGGAGGTCACCGGCGACGGTGATCCCAGATGGATGGTCACCGGGGACCGGAGACGGTCCCCACAGAATCCGGCTTACAGGCGGGCTCGTTCTTTTGCCGAGTTCTCAGCTGCCCCAAGGTACCGCAGAGCCGCCAGGGCGTAGATTCGGGAGGCCTCGTACACACCACCCACGGCCAGGTGTTCGTTGGGTGAGTGCGCCCGGGGGAGGTAGCCGGGGCCGAAGGCGGCCACGGAGGGTATGCCTGCGGTGGCTTGGAAGCTGTAGGCGTCGGTGGCGCCGGGGAAGATAACCGGATCCAGGCGCTTTCCCAGCACATGGGAGGAGGCGTGCTGGATAGCGCTGACCACCGGGTGGTCGAAGGGAATCTCGGTGGCTTCGATGCCACCGATGATCTCCAACTCCGCCTGAAGCCTTGGATTGTCGGCCCTCGCGTCATCCAAGAACCGCTCCAAGTCGGCCGTGACGCTCTCGGGGGTCATCCCCGGCACCAGACGGATGTCGCATCCGAACCACGCGTTTCCCGGGTACACGCCGTAGTAGACCCCTGCCTCCGCCAGGACACCCACATTCACGGTGGGACCGAGGCCCCCCAGATGGTGGGGCTCGTAGGTGAGATAGTTCTTCATCTGGGCGTGCATCCTCTGGATGAGCCAAGCCATCTCAACCGTGGCATTGACCGGGTCGAACCGGTCGGAGACGCTGGAGTGCATCTGGGTGCCCTTCACATGGATGTTGAAGAGCAGCCCGCCCCGGGAGACCACCCCGATGTGCTCCCACTCGGACAGCACCCCGCAGGGCTCGCCGATGATGGCCGCGTCCCCGTGCAGGTAGCCTTCCGCCGCCATCCACTTGGAACCCAGGGCCGAGCCTGCTTCCTCGTCGGCGGTGAACACCAGTTGGAGTTGGCCCGGCCATCCCTCGATGCGGGACAGCGCCGCCGCCGAGTACACCATGGCGGCCACCGCCACCTTCATGTCCCCCGAGCCCAGTCCGTAAAGGTCGCCGTCCCGTATCACCGGATCCCAGGGGTCGGTCTCCCAGCGGGACATGTCCCCGGCGGGCTTGGTGTCGAGGTGGCCCGACAGGATGAGGTTGCGACCCTCTCCGGCGCCGGGAATCCTCACCACCAGATTGGGGCGTTCGGGCACGGCCGCCAACTCGGTTATGTCGGTCATACCCAACTGCTCCAGACGCTCTCTAACTAGGAGGGCGACCGCCCGCTCGTCACCGGGCGGGGTTGGGCTGGGGGTGGCTATCAGTTCCCGGGCGAACGCTAACTGTTCATCGGCGGTGTCCTCCAGGAAGGAAAGGACATCGAGTTCGGAAGGAGTCAGATCGGTCACGACCAAGACATTAGCCAAGACCCGCAGGCCCTCAGATCAGGACGGGATCGATGGGGTAGATGGGTCGCGGGACGTGGTGGAAGCGAAGGCTCTCCAGCCGAGGGGTGCTGGCGCCGGGAAGGTCGAGGGTGATGGCTTCGGGAGCGGATGCCGCAAAGTTCGGCCGGTAATCACTGCACGATCGCACCACCAAGACGTCCGTGAGGTCGGGCTCCAGTCCGGCGTGCCGCCAGGTGGCGGGATCGCCGGTGATGGAGGGCTGGGAGGTTATCAGGAGGTGGTGGGAACCGGAGGTCACCACCGCCCACTCCCCCATCGAGACTTCCATTCCCGTGTGGGAGTGACCGGTGAGCCGGTATGTTCCCCCTCCCGCGTTGGCGACGGTGCCCTCGATGGTGACCGGGCGGGCCGCGGGGTTGAAGGCTCCTCCCACCTCCAGTCGGACCGAGTTCCCCACCTCATCGGCGAACCGGCGCGCCGCCCGAGGATCCAGCAGCGAATGCATCACCGTGAGGTCGGCTCCGTATTCGGCGGCTTCGGTGACCATGATCGGATCGTCCCCGGAGGCTCCCGCTGTCGGGCAGTCTGCAGTGTGCGCCATCACGAAGGGCCTGGTCGAGGAGAGGCGTGCGTTGGCGAAGGCCGCCGACGGGGTCATGATCCGGGGGGTGGTCATGCGACCTCGCCTCCGCCAAACCTCGTATGCCAGTTCCTCGGCGATCAGGAGGGCGCCGTCGGGGTCGTTGTCGGTGACCACCAACACCCCGAGACCCAGTTCCGGAACATCCAGCCAGGGTTGGACCGGGAAGAGCGAGATGTCGAGCACACGGCCGACGGTCATTTGGTCGGCGAGGTCCCGGACCTCGGACATCGGGCCCAGATCGGTGCGCATCCCTTCGGCGGGAATCAGGAGGGCTCGTTTGGCCAGCGCCATCACCGGGGAAATCTCCTGCCGCACCGCGGCGGTCAGCAGGCGGGCGATCCGCGCACCGGTCGATCCCATATCGACGTGAGGCTCGGTGTGGTATCCCACAACCACATCCGCCAGTTCCACCAACCGGGAGGTCACGTTGGCATGCAGGTCCAGGCACACCCCGACCGGAGCGGCGCCCATCCAACGGCGGGCGACCTCGATCAACGTCGAGTCGGCGTCGAACACCGACTCCGAAGTCATCGACCCGTGCAGGGCCAGAACCAGTCCATCAAGCCGTCCGGCCTGTCCCAGACCGGCGTCGAGAAGCCCAACGAGACGCTGGAAAGTCCGCTCCGTGACGCGTCCCGACGGGAGGGCATAGGCCGAGACCAGGGGAACCGCCTCGGCGCCCTGCCGGGCCAGTTCATCCATCACTCCCGCAAACTCGGTATTGGTCCCCGCCAGCGCCTCCACCGCCTCGCCTCCAACCAGCACGTTGAAGTCCTCCCAGACGGTCGGCTTCGGGCTGAAGGTGTTGGTCTCCTGAAAGACGGAGGCAACGCCGATTCTCGGACTGGATCCGACCATCAGCCGATCACGTTCACAAGGCTTGCCGAACCTGGGTGGCGGTGACTCCCGGCGCCGTCTCCGTGACAAACAACATGCGCCGAGTCTGCAGGTCCGTTTCGGATCATTAACCCCTAAGTTAACCGATTGGTAGGTGGGATGTGATCGTTAGCTGTGGTGAGGCCCTGGTGGACCTGGTTCCGGATCCCGTGCCGGGCGGAGGGCCCATGAACGTCGCCGTCGCCTGCGCCCGTCTGGGGGTTCCGACTGCTTTTGTGGGTCGTATCTCCACGGATGCCCACGGGGAAGCGATCTGGGCATTCCTGAGAAGTAACCAAGTGGACGTTCGAGCCTGCCAAAGAGGACCTGAACCCACTGCCAGGGCCGTGGTTGAACACACCCCCCGGCTGCGTTTCCGCTTCGAGGGGAATGCAACTGCCGAGACGACGCTCTCCTCGGTCGACATGAGGACTCTTGGGCCGGGTCCTCACATCCTCCATGGCGGGACTCTCGGAATGTTCCGGGGCCGCACTGCTGAGACCCTCGCCCGGGTGGCCGAACGGCACCCCGGCATTGTCTCCGTGGATCCCAACGTGCGCCCCCAGATCATCGATGACCGCGCCCGCTGGCATCACTACCACCACCGTTGGCTGGCCACGGCTGACATCTACCGGGCCTCCGACGAGGACCTGGCATGGATATGGCCCGGCCGGAGTGGAGGGGAGTGCGCCGAAGAACTGCTGTCAGGCAATCCCTCGGTGGTCTTCATCACCCATGGAAGGTCGGGCGCCACGGTTTACACGCCGGAGGGGGAACTGTCGGCAGACGGCGAAGCGGTGGAGGTGGCTGACGAAGTGGGCGCCGGGGACACATTCGCGGCGGCGATCCTGGCCTCGGTTTGGAAGATGGGTTTGGCGAATGCTCCGACGAGAATCGGCGACGTGGATATGGCCGAGTGGCGAAGGGTGATGGAGCGGGCCATCGCCGCGGCGGCGATCACCTGCTCTCGCTCAGGCGCCGATCCCCCGTTGTTTACCGACCTGCCCCCAGAGTTGAGGTTTTGAGACCCGAACCGTTGCGATCGCGGTCTCAACCGGGAGGCGGGGTGAGCTCCATGGGAACGTGGCAGGCCGCCGACCGCTTGGCGGCGTCCACCATCGCCTGAGCATGTCGAGCTGTCTCAAGGGTCATCTTCGGCGCCACACCATCCCTAACCGAGCGAATGAAGTGATCCAGGGATGCGGCCAGATCTCCCCCGACCCGGTCGAGTATCACGGGCCAGTGGGTGAGGTCGGGCTTCGAGTATGCCTCGGCGTCCATGATCGACAAACCATGATTGGAACTGTCGACAAAGACGGCCCCTCCTGTTCCAACCACTTCCAGGCAGGCATCCAGACCGGCCGGGAGACGATTGGGCATCACCCAACTGGTTTCCAGAACGCCGATCGCGCCACTGTCGAATCGCACCATCACCATGGCGGAGTCGTCGTGCCCGTAGTCGGCCAGGCGGCGAGAGATGGTCTCTGCATAGACGCGGGTGACGGGCGAGTCCGCCAGCCAGGCCATGGCGTCCAGGTCGTGGATTCCGGTGGAGATCAAAAGATCTGTCCACACTCCGTAGATGTCGGCTCCGAGGTATGACCCGCGGCGGCGCGTGAACATGGTGTGGATGTCCCCCAGCCTGCCACTGGCAGCCGCCGCTTTGGCCTCCGAATAACGAGGGTCGAACCGCAGGATGAAGTTCACCATGGTGAGGACTCCCGTCTCTCGCAGGTCGGCTATCAGGCGATCCGCCTCCGCCAGGCTGGGCGCCAGCGGTTTCTCGAGCAGCAGGTGCTTGCCAGCCTCCGCCAGGGGCATGGCGCTCTCATACCGATAATGCTCCGGAACGGCTACCGAGGCAGCGTCGAATTCGCAAGCCGACAGCAGATCCGACACCCCGGTGAACCAGGGGACTCCCAATGGTTCGGCCACCGCCGCCGCCGTCTGTGGGTTGACGTCCACGATCCCCGCCAACTCGGAGTAGGGATGCTCGGCGTAGACGCGAGCGTGGAGCGATCCGATCGCTCCGGTGCCCACCACCGCGGTTCGCAGGGCGCCCACCTCAACTCCCCCTGGGAGCGAAGGCCCGGTCGTGGCCCGGCATCACCGTGTCCGGTTGGAGGGCCTGGAGCCGGTCAAGGCTCGAGTGCAGTTCCCGCAACTGACCGCTGCTGTACCAGTGGGAGAACGTCCGGTCCGTGTACTCCCCACGGGTCATCACCGTGTCCCCCGCCACTATCACCCTCTCCCCGTCTTCGTTCTCGGCCACAACGCTGATGTGACCCGGGGTGTGTCCGGGCGTCGAAATAGCCGCCACCCCGGGCATCAACTCCAACTCCTCTCCCCTTCCCACCTCGATCAGACGACCCATCACCGATAGGCGCGCCTCCGTGTCGGCGGTGCCGTACAACTCCTCGCAGAAGTCGGCTTCTCCCTCACCCAACACAATGTCGACGCCGGGGATGGACACGGCGCTGCCCATGTGATCGTGATGACAGTGCGTGCAGACCACCAGGTCTATGTCTCCGGGCGTCACCCCGAATCTCTTCAGACCTATGCCCAGTTGTCCGTAGAAGCCGGTGTGGGTGTTGCCCGGGTCGACGAGGATGTTCTTCTCTCCCCTGATCAGTACGGTGGTGGAGACCGGTAGGAACCCGAGGTTGGAGTCGAACAGCATGTCTTTCTCCGGGTTGATCCCCATCATCAACTCCATCTCATCCAGGACGGCCTCGGTATCGGCAGCGAAGAAATAAACCACCTCGTCATCCAGGAGGGTGAATCTCAACACCACCGGCTGGATGACTACATCTATCTGGTTACCCATAATTCACTCCTCTCATGTCCGGGGTAGTCGAACTCCCGGACGGCTCTCTCGGAGACGGGATCCTGTCATCTCTCCACCCCGGCCGTCACCACCTCGGAGATGTTGCGCTGGAAGATGGCGGTGATGAGGATCACCGGCAAGGCTGTTAAAACCGTGGCTGCCGCCAACTGCCCGATGGCGATATCCATCGTCGAGCGGAACAGACCCAGGGTCACGGTGAGGACGGAAAGGTCGCTGGTGAAGAGCAGCGGGGTCAGGAACTCCACCCAGGCGAGGATGAAGCCCAACAGCAGCCCGGCGAAGATCCCGGGCCGGAGCAGGGGGATGATGATGCGAAACATCAACTGGCGAAGCCCGGCGCCATCGATCCGGGCCATCTCCTCCACCTCCACCGGTATGGCCCGGACGAAAGATCCCA
>JAPPKR010000098.1 GCA_028819835.1 bacterium
CCGCCAAAAACCCGCCAAACTTCTGTAGACGTGCGAGCATCTGTCCTCCTTACTTGTAGTTTTGTTGTGCCTTTACCCTAGAGGCCGCGACCGCTTCGCGCAACTATTAACGATGGTGCATCTATCAGTCTTGTCGGACCCCCCATTTTGGAAGGGCTCGACTCAGGGGAGAGTGAGTATCCGGTAGGCGGCGGCCATTATGGTCGCTACCAGGGAGAGGGCTGGAGCCCCCAGCACCCACAGGGCCAGAATGCCCGGAGGGCCCGCAACCTGGAAGAACAGGAATATGGCGGGGGCGAAGAACAACAGGGCCGCCAGCATGAGGCCCAGGAGCGGCATCCGATTTCCCTTGCCCAACTCGGAACTGAAGGCCAGTGATACGAAACCCTTGGCTTTCTTGTCCACGATCACAAAGGGGTAGAGGCTGTAGATCATCAGGACCAAGATCGCGGGCACCACCAGGAACACCGTCCCCACTGCCACCGTGAAGCAGAAAACCGCCGTGGTCCTCACGAACCCGTCCCGCACCCACCAGTCGTCGTCGGCGAGGACGTAGTCGGGGGACACCGCGGAGAGAGCGGTACGGGCCAATGGCCAACCCGCATAGCCGGTCACAAAGAAACCTCCCAGCCAGACCAGCAGGTAGAACCAGAAGAAGAGCGTGTTGGTCTCTCTGAGGCTCTCGGCGGACTGCCACACCAGAAGCACCAGGCTCGGCACGGCCATCAGAACCAGGGAGCGGATCAGCAGGGGGACGGGAGACCTCAGGAAGGCAGCCACTCCATGGCCGAAGGCGGTGCGTATCGGAAGGGGGGAGACGTTGTTGCCCAGGAGAATCAGGCCTTTTGGAGGGGAGTCCTGAAGGCTACTCTAAGGGGATTGTGAGCGGAAAGCGCCAGCCCGATATAGAGTCGGTCGTGTCGGCATTGCACCCCTTTTCGTCGGGTCTGGAAGCCGATGGCTACTCGTTGCAGGTGGGGTTGGAGGACGCCGACGGCCTGTACGTGGAGATCGTGGCGGGACCCGATGCGTGTGAGGACTGCTTGATCCCCAAGGAGATGTTCACGTCGATGATTGTCTCCACCCTGGACTCGAAGGGGTTGGCCTTCGAGCAGGTGACCCTGGTCTACCCGAACGACCGGAATTGATGTGACGAAGGCGTCTTATTCGGGCCTCGAACTCCCGGCGTGGGACCTGTTCAGCATCTCCGGGGGCGTGGCCTGGCTGAACAGCGCCTACCTGGGCGCCCGGGCCATCCCGGTGGCCGAGGCCGTGGCTGCCGCCGTTAACCGGCCCCTCTCCGAGGTGGAGGTCTCGGACTTCTTCACACCCGGCGACCGGATGAGACAACTGTTCTCCACCCTGGTGGGCGGAGATCCAGATGGGGTGGCGTTGATTCCCTCCGCCAGCTACGGCGTCGCCACCGCCGCCTCGGCCCTGGGTACGGGACCGGGCGACAAGGTGCTGATGCTGGACGAGCAGTTCCCCGCCATGGTGTATCCCTATACGGAGAGGGGCGCCGAACCGGTGTTCGTAAAGCGTCCTCTCGACGACGACTGGACCGCTGCAGTGCTGGACCGCCTGGATGAAAGCGTCTCGGTGGTGTCGGCGCCGGCATGTCATTGGACTGACGGGACCCGGCTGGATCTGGCGGTGGTGGGTAAGGCTGCCCGCGAGGTGGGCGCCAGGTTGGTGGTGGACCTCTCCCAGAGTCTTGGCATGGCTCCCTTCGACGCCCGGGCGATCCGGCCCGACTTCGTGGTGTGCGTCGGTTACAAGTGGTTGCTGGGCCCGCCGGGGATGTCGTATCTGTGGGCCTCGCCGGACAACCGGGACGGAAGGCCGCTCGACGCCAACTGGATGGCAAGGGCCGGAAGCGAAGACTTCTCCCGGGTCAACGAGTACCGCTGGGAACTGGCCTCTTCAGCACGGCGCTACGACGCGGGCCAGACCTGGAACCTGTGGCTTACGGAGGCGGCCTGCAGCGGCCTGGAGATCATGACGGGAGTGGGGGCAGACCGGCTCCAGGCCTACACCCGGTTGCTCACCGACCACCTGGCGGAGGAAGCCGGCGCACTGGGGCTGGCGGCTCCCAGCCCCTGGGTTCGCAGCGCCCACCTGGTCGGACTGCGACTGCCGGAGGGCGCCGATCCACGGTCCCTGGTGGCGGAGTTGGCCGAGAGGAAGGTGCACGTCTCATTGAGAGGCAACTCGGTGCGGGTCTCGGCTCACATGTGGAACACCCGAGACGACATCGACCGCCTGCTGGAAGGCTTGGCCGCCTGGGTCGGGTGACCGGACTCCGCCCGGCCGGTGCGCGCAGTCAGCGGCGGGCTCTGACCTTCCACTCCTCCAGGTCGCCGTCTCCTCCCACCACCAGCGCCCGGCTCCACATGTTCACCGTGGTGCAGGCGTGATTGGGCACGATGCGCACCAGGTCGCCTACCCGTAGCGTCCTCACTCCCGGTCCTCTCAGAAAGCCGTGCTCCTCGTTGGCCTTGAAGAACTCGAGGTCGGCGTAGCTGCCGTCCTCGGAGAGCACCCTTCCGAACCCGGCTCCCGAGGTGGGGCCGTCCGAGCTCATTGACTTGCTCCCGGCATCGATGATCGCCTCCCCGGGCCGGGGAGCGCTGACCACCCTGGCGGCCACGGTGAGCGCGCAGCCCGACAGGTCGGTGCTCCCCAGGGTCACCTGGTTGGCATCGTTGAAGACATAGGTTCCCGGCCGGGCTTCGGTAATGCCCGACACTGCGGGCGTGGAGGTGGAACCCGGCGTGGACCCGACCGACACCACCGGCACCTGGAAACCGGCCTCACGAAGTGTCTGGGCGACCCCCACCATGGTCCTTCCCACGGCTCGTCCCTCATCCTCGAGGCTTGACCGGTCGCTGCCGAATCCGCTCAGGTGTCCTGCGTGGGTGATAATCCCTTCGAATTCCAGGCCGGCCAGCCCCGCCATCCGCCCCGCCAACTCCAATACCTGATCGGGCGCGACTCCCGCCCGTCCCAGTCCGGTGTCCACTTCAATCAGGTAGGGAACCGCCACTCCCGCAACCACCGCGGCCCGGGACAGGGGCGCGGCCGCTTCCACGGAGTCGAGTGCCACCCGTACTGTTCCCCTCCGGTTGGCCTCAACCGCGAACGCAACCTTGGAGGGTCCCACCGGCTGGTGGGCCCAGGTGAGGTCGGTGTAGCCGTGCTTGAGGAGGCAGTCCACCTCGGCGGGGGTGGCGCAGGTGAACCCAACACAGCCCGCCTGGTGCTGGAGGTGGGCGGCCTCCACCATCTTGGAAGTCTTCCAGTGGGGACGGAGCGCCACTCCCAGGTCCCGCATTCGCCGCGCCATGTCCGCGATGTTGCGCTCCAGCACGGCCCGGTCCACCACCAGGGCGGGGGTCGGCATCTCTGATGAAGCGGCGAGGATCACGAATCAACCCGCCCGTCTTGTGTGCATCTCCACCAGCAGATGCTTCTGGATCTTACCGGTGGCGCTGCGTGGCAGGCCTTCAGCAAGGATCAGTCGCTTGGGTTTCATGTGGCCGGCGAGATGGGCGCCCACCCATTCGGCCAGGTCCTCCAAAGTCGGAGCCTGTCCCTCCCGGGGAACCACCACGGCTGTCACCGCCTCGCCCCATTGGCGGTCGGGAAGGCCGATGACGGCTATCTGCTCTACCTGCGGATGATGGGATAGGACATTCTCGATCTGGGGAGGGTAGATGTTGACGCCCCCGCTGATGATCAGTTCCTTCAAACGGCCCGACAGGTGGAGATGGCCCTGCCGGTCCCGGTATCCGAGGTCCCCGGTGTGAAGCCAGCCTTTCCGTATGGCCTGGGCGGTGGCCCGTGTCTGTCCCCAGTACCCGGACATCAGCTTCGGGGTGCGGACCAGCAGTTCCCCCACCTGGTCAGGTTCCGCGTCCCTGCCTTCACGGGTTGTGATCCTTATATCCACTCCCACGATGGGACGACCGATGGAGAGCCCGCTCGAAGTGATTCCGGCCCTGCGTTCATGGTCCTCGGGCCCCAACGCCGCGCACACCGCGGTGGCCTCGGTCAGCCCGTACCCGTGATAGAGGCCGCAGGGAAGGGAGGCCATCATTCTCTCGACCAGGTTGGACCGGGTGGAGGCGGCGCCGTAGAGAAGCAGGCGCATGGAGCGGAACAAGTCGGGATCGAAGCTGGGAGAGTCGAGGATTCTCTGTAGCTGGGTGGCGACCATGATCGTGGTGGTCACTCCCGTTTCGAAGATCGTGCGCATGGCATCTTCGGGATTGAACGAGGGGAGCACAACATGGCCCTGTCCGTCCACCAGCATGGTGATGACCCGCAGCCCGGCGGAGGCATGGTACAGAGGCGTGGCTGAGAGGTAAACGTCAGTTGGGACCAGTCCCTGCGAGACCGCCGACACGAAAGCGTTGAAGGTCAAGGCCCGCTGGGACAGGCAAACCCCCTTGGGATCTCCGGTGGTGCCACTGGTGTAGATGATCAGTCCGATGTCCTCAGGTCGGGCCTCCTGGGAAACCGGATCGGACGTGGACAGCAGTCGCCGGTATTCGGTGCCGTCATGGTCAAGCAGGGCCATTTCGGCGTTCCCGGCCCGTGCAACCATCTCTCCGTAATCCGAGCCGACGATCGCAGCCCGGGGATCTGCGTCGGATAACTGCCGGCCGATCTCGGCCGGAGCCAGTTGGGTGGACAAGGGAACTGCCGCGGCGCCAAGCCGGGCTGCGCCCAGGTAGGCGTCGAAGAACGCCAGGCCGGCAGGGGCCATGACGGCGACGCGATCGCCTCTTGCCACGCCCGTGCGGGCCAGCAGGGCAGCCACTCTCTCCACTCGCTGGGACAACTCGGCGTAGGTCAGGGATGGGCCCCCCATGATCTGCACCGCCCGGCGCTCGGGATATAGCCGGGCAGACCGGTTTAAGAGGTCGGTGACCAGGGCGGACATCGCCTCAGAACAATACAACCGAGAGCTGACGGGACCCCGGCCCGAAAGGCTCGGTCATACGGGATCAGTGGTTCCGGGGCGCACGGGGCGGGTCACTCGGACCCGGTTTGGGATCCCAGATTGGAGAGGAGCACGATCCCGGTGCCGATCAGCAGCGCCACGGGGTTGGCAATGGAGACTTCGGCGAAGAGCCAGATCCAGAGCATCTGGAGCACCGGGGTGAAGAAGATGATCCGCTGGACGCTCAAACTGGAGGTCACGTACATCGAGTACCGGTAACTGAGGGCTCCGCCAGCGTTGAAGATCCCGATGAGGGTCAAAAACCCCACGGTGGCCCAGGAGAGCTCGAAGGTCTTCTCGGTCGGCGGGAAGAACAGGGCGCTTCCCAGGAGGGTCAGCGGGAGGCCGATGACCCGCGCCGCCACTGCCGAATAGGTGGAGTTCCAGGCCAGATCGTTCGGGTCGTCTCCGGGCCAGCTCATCAGGCGGCCCACGGAAATAGTCCCCCACAGACTCCAGACGCCGGTGGCGGTGCCGACCACCGCCACGGCTATGCCCTGCCAGTTGAGGGTGCCGACCTCCCCGGTCTCCGACCAGATCACCAGTGCGGCGCCCAAAAAGGAGAAAGCCATCAGCGTCCAGTGCTTCCCGCTGATGACATGGGGAGACTCCCGGTCTCCGGAGGAGATCCTCCTACCCAGTCTGGCGGCCGCCCAGACCATGCCGATGAAGGCCAGTTGGAAGATGATGGTCACCACCAGAGGGTCGATCAGGGTGGCGGCCCAGACCCAGAAGGCCAGATCGAGAGCGAATCCGATCGTCATCCAGAATGCCGGCGTTCGCGCCACCTCCCAAGGTGTCCGGATGCGAACCGGCTCCCCGTCCTTGCCCCAGTACAGCAGCAGCCCGGCGGCTTTTCCCTTCCAGTCCCTGTTCTTTGCGGGGAGCACGAAGAGCAACGCGGCCAGACCCGCCCCCTGGAAGACGAACGACCAGGAGCGCCACACGAAGGGGTCGTCGCTGGTGTGGGTGAAGAGGTAGAGCACCGGTCCCACGGAGAGGCCGAAAGCCGCACTCCCGGCCCATAGGGTCCCCTTGGTGGTTGGGTTCACGGGTCGAGGGGTCCTGTTCTCTGGTCTGGCTGGCGGGCGGGCGACCTAGTCCGGTTGGGCAACCGCCCACTGGCCTTCGGTGGTTCCGAGGTTAGCCTTCCGGCCCCTCCCGTGGGCTGCATGGTCGGGTCAAGCAGGCGTCGGATTCAGAGCGGATCCTTGGTTTGGGCCTGGGATCCCAGGTTGGCGAGGAGCACGATCCCAGTGCCGAGCAGTAGCGCTTGGGGGTTGGCGATGGAGACATCGGCGAAAGCCCAGATCCAGAGCATCTGGAAGGCGGGGTTGAAGAACATGATCCGCTGGACGCTAAGACTGGAAGTTACATACAGCGAGTACCGGTAGCCCAGACCGCCGGCCGCATTGGAGACTCCGAGGAGGCTGAGGAGTCCCAACATGGCCCAGTTGATCTCGAAGCTGTTCTCAGTGGGCGGGAAGAAGACTGCGCTTCCCAGGAGAGCCAGGGGGAGGGCGAGAATCCGACCGGCCACCGCCGCAAAGGTGGCGTTCCACACCAGATCGTGAGAGTTGCCGCCCGGCCATCCCATCAGATGCCCGGTTGAGATGGATCCCCAGAAGGTCCCGACTGCGGTGGCGGCGCCTGCGAGAGAAAGGAGGACACCGAACCAGTTGAGGGCGCCGACCTCCCCGGTCTCCGACCAGATCACCAAGGCGGCCCCGAAGAAGGAGAGGACCATCAGAGCCCAGTACTTCCCGCTTATGACATGGGGCGAGTTGCGCCGACCAGCGGACATCTTCTTCCCCAGCCGGGCGGCCATCCACACCATCCCGATCACGAACAACTGGAAGATCGTGTTCACCACCAGGGGGTCGATCAGGGTCGCCGCCCAGACCCAGACGGCCAGGTCCAAGGGGAAGCAGACCACCATCCAGAACGCCGGGGTTCGCAGCACTTCCAGGGGATTTCGGACCCGAACCGGTTCGCCGGTGTCGCCCCAGTAGTACAGGAGTCTTTTGGCTTTCTGCCTCCAGTCCTTATCGGTGGCGGGAACCAGGAGGATCACCGGGGCCAACAAAAGCGTCTGGAAGACGAACGACCAGGACCGCCAGACGAACGGATCGTCGCTCACATGTGTGTAGAGGTACAGAAGGGGCAACCAGGAGCCCAAGACCACCGAGCTGACGGCCCACAGCGTCCCCTGGGTGGTTGGCTTCACCGGTCGGAGGGTCCTGTCGGGTTCACGGGGGAGGTCACAGTGTCTTGGCCTGGGTTCCCAGGTTGGAGAGGAGCACGAGCCCTGCTCCGATGAGGAGAGCCGAGGGATTGGCGATGGAGACGTCGACGAAGGTCCAGATCCAGAGCATCTGGAGAATGGGAGAGAAGAACATGATCCGCTGGACGCTCAAGCTGGTGGTGACGTAGAAGGAGAACCGGTGGCTGGACGCTCCAACCGCGTTGAACGCTCCCGTCAGGGCCAGGAACCCCAGGGTGGACCAGAAGAGGTCGAAACTGTTCTCGGTCGGAGGAAAGAACAGGACGCTCCCGCCCAGGGTCAGGGGGAGAGCCAGAAACCGCCCAACCACCCCTGAGAAAGAGGAGTGCCACACGAGGTCGTTGGGGTCGGCGCTTGGCCACGCGATGAGGCGGCCGAGGGAGATGGTCCCCCAGAAACTGCCGACCGCGGTGGCGGTTGCGGCGAAGGCCACCACTATGCCCAGCCAGTTGAGGGTTCCGACCTTGCCGGTCTCCGACCAGATGACCAGCGCGGCGCCCAGGAAGGAAAGACCCATCAGCGTCCAGTACTTCCCGTTCATGACATGAGGGGAGGCCTGCCGCCCCGATGACATCTTCCTGCCGAGCCGGGCCGCCATCCACACCAGGCCGATCAGGAACAGCTGGAAGATGATGGTCACCACCAGCGGGTCGATGAGAGTCGCCGCCCAAACCCAGAATGTCAGGTCGAGAGCGAAGGAGATCACCATCCAGAACGCTGGGGTGCGCAGCAGTTCTATCGGATTCCGGACCCGGACCGGCTCGCCGCTATCCCCCCAGTAATAGAGCAGTCGGCGGAGTTTCTTCCTCCAGTTCCTCTTCGAGGCGGGAACCAGCAGGAGCACGGGGACCAACCCCGCCGCCTGGAAGGCGAATAGCCAGGAGCGCCACACGAAGGGGTCGTCGCTGACATGGGTGAATATGTAGAACAGCGGTAGCCAGGAACTGGTGGCCGCCGCCCCCACCGCCCACATTGTCCCCTTGGTGATCGGGTTCACCGGTCGAACGGTCCTCTTCTCTGCTCTGGCCTGCTAGGGGTTGGTGACTGGATGACCCCGGTGGGCAGTCGCCGGCGAGGCTTCGTCCTTCATGAAGGTTAGCTCTCAGGTACCGCCCGGTAGGGGAACGGGACAGCGGGTTACGGACCCTTTCGCCATCAGATCAGAGGGATGTTGACGCTGACGGGATTCAAGCGGACTTGGTCTGGTAACCCAGGTTGGAGAGGAGCACGATGGCGGTGCCGATCAGGAGGACCTGGGGCTTGGCGATGGAGACGTCGGCAAAAATCCAGAGCCACAACATCTGAAGGGGCGGGGAGAAGAACATGATCCGCTGGACGCTCAACCTGGATGTCACATACAGCGAGTAGCGGTGGCTGACCGCCCCGGCCATGTTGAACACTCCTATCAGGCTCAGAAAACCGAGGGTGGTCCAGGTGAGGTCGAAGCGGTCGTCGGTGGAGGGAAAGAAGAGGACGCTTCCCAGAAGCGTCAGGGGGAGGGCGAAGAACCGTCCCACCACGGCCGAGAGAGAAGCGGCCCAAACCAGGTCGTTCGGGTCGTCGTCGGGCCATGTCATGAGACGCCCGGTGGAGACGGTCCCCCAGAAACTTCCGATTCCGAAAGCGGTGGCGGCGAGGGCCAAGGCTATGCCCAGCCAATTCAGAGTCCTGACCTCCCCGGTCTCCGACCAGACGACCAGGGCGGCGCCGAGGAAGGAAGACGCCATGAGGGCCCAGTGCTTTCCGGCTATGACATGCGGCGCGGTTCGGCGTCCGGCGGAGATCTTCCTGCCCAGCCTGGCTGCCATCCACACCATCCCGATCGGGAACAACTGAAAAACGAGGGTCGCCACTAGCGGGTCGATCAGGGTAGCTGCCCAAACCCAGAAGGTCAGATCCACCGCGAAGCCGATGACCATCCAGAAGGCGGGTGTTTTCAGCAATTCCAGCGGACTCCGGACCCGGACCGGCTCACCGCCGTCTCCCCAGTAGAACAGGAACCCACGTATCTTCGCTCTCCAGTCCTTGTCCTTGGCCGGCATCACGACCAAGGCCAGCCCCAACACCCCCGACTGGAAGAGGATGAGCCAGGAGCGCCACACGAAGGGATCGTTGCCGGTATGGGTATAAATAAAGAACAGGGGCAACCAGGAGAGGGAGACAGCTGCGCAGACGGCCCATAGGGTGCCCTTGGCAGTTGGGTTCACCGGTCGGGGGATCCTGTTCTACGGCCCGGCATGCTCGAGGTCGGCGATGCGTGATCACGAAGATCAAGTGCCGGTGAGGATCGGTCCATTGTCGGAGGTTAACTTCCGAGGCCAGTGCGGGGGAGTGAATAGCCCTTCCGGGGCCGAGAAGGGCCGTTCACTAGGATGCCAAGGGTGATGGTGGTGGAGGTTCCCACCCCCGCCAGACAGGTGTTAAGCAGTGCCCATTTTGGGAGGTAGGTGATGAGTTTCAAGTCCGTTGACCACATCGGGATATCAGTTGCGGATCTGGAGGTCTCGGTCCCGTGGTGGAGCTACTTTCTCGAGTCTGATCCCTTCATGCAGGGAACCTGGGTGGCTGCGGAGATCGACGACTATGTGGGTGACATCGTGGGTTATCCCGATTGCGACATGTCGGGAGCGTTCTGGGCGCTACCCGGCGGCACCGTGCTGGAGATGCTTCAGTATCACAACCCACCGCCGGGAAAGGTTGACATGGCGACCTACAACGCCGGGAACACCCACATATGCCTGGAGACCCACGACATTCACCGCGACTACCAGCGGATGCGGGGACGAGCCGAGTTCCGCTCTGCCGAGCCGGTTCGCTGCGCTTGGGGAAGGTATGAAGGGGCCCTCACCTGTTACCTACGGGACCCCGATGGCATCTCCATCGAGTTGATCGAGTTCGGGCAGGTGGGAAGGCCGTTCCAGGTCGAAAGCCCCTTCGCCGACCCTTACGGATAGGGCGGCCACACCAACCTCCCTTCGGGTTGCGGATCTGGCGGGCCGCCACAGCAGGGTGTGGGTGTCCAAGAGCAGGTGCCTCAGCTACTCTCCCAGGCGTCCAGCACTGCCTCGGGCAGCGGCAGGAGAATCTCGGGGCCAACGTGCTCCCCGGTCAGTAGTCCGGGTCGGCGGGTCGTGGGAGACGGCGGTATGGGTCCCAACAGGGCGTAGGGCTTGCCGGCCTTTGCCAGGATGATCTGTTCTCCGGCATGGGCGCGGTCCATCAACCTGGACAAGTGGGTCTTCGCCTGGTGCACATCCACCGTCACGGTCACCTCGAGCCTCCTTTCGATCCCCCGGAATATAGAACCAAGCCGGCGAATTGGTCCAGGAGAATGTCTTCTGGCCCCGGCGTTCCCCTTCCCTGGGGCGATCCGGCCGCTTTAAGCGGGGATCAGGTTGACCCTCACTTCGGCGGGGGAGCGGAGGGAGTAGCCGGTCAGGGGGGGAGGACCGTTCACCCACTCGGCCCATCGGACCCGGTCCATGAAGCGGTTGATCACCACCTCCATCTCCATCAGGGCCAGGAGCGACCCGGTGCAGTGGTGCTTTCCCGCACCGAACGGCAGGATGTCGGCGCGAGGTGTGAACTGACGGAAGGCGCTGTCGGCGAACCTGTGCAGTTGGAACTCGTCGGGAGACTCGAACCAGGTCTCGTCCCGGTTGGCCGACGCCAGAAGCACCATGATCTTGTCGCCTGCCCCGATGCCGACTCCGGCCAACTCCGTATCGAGCTTGGCTTTTCTCACCAGGGCGTGGGCGGGAGCGAGAAAACGGAGGATCTCGGCGCAGGCCAGGGTCACCAGATCCCGGTCCTCTCTGATCTCCTCCCACAGGTCCCGGTCCGAGAAAAGCACCCACATCAGGTTGGACAAACCCCGTGAAGTGGTCTCCACTCCCGCGGCCAGCAGCAGCGAGCAGGTGGAGGCGATCAGTTCCGTGGAAAGGGGTTCTCCGTCGATCTCTGCTTGGCACAGTTCGGAGAGAAGGTCATGGGTCGGGCGGCGGCGTTTCTCGGCGATGATCGGCGCCAGGTACTCACCCAGCGCCTCCCGGGCTTCGACGCCCTGGCGGGTGATCTCCGGATCGTTTCTGATGTTGGTGACGCTGGCTTTGCCGATCGCGTCGTACCACCCGCGGAAACGCGCAACGTCGGGGATGCCCATCATGGTGGCAGTCACATCCATCGGAAGCGACGTGTTGAGGCCCTGGTGGAGTTCAGCCGGGCGGTCCCAGGGCAATTGGTCCAGAAGCCGGGCGGTGATCTGTTCGGTCATCTCCCGCAGCTCCCCGGCCAGTTTGCCACGGTGGCGGATCCAGCGACTCAAGAGGCCGGAGTGGCGCCGGTGCTCCCGCCCTTCCATGTGCAGGATGACCCTGCCATGGATGGCAGAAGAGCCCGGACCGCCCATCAGGGGAGCGAATCGGCTTTCGTCCTCCAGCACCTCGGCCACTTCCGAGCGCCGGGAAGCCACCCATCCCTCGATTCTGGGGCTCCAGAAAACCGGAGCATGGCGTCGGGCCCGAGCGTAGAACGGAAAAGGATCGGCCTCGTCCACGACCACCTTTGCGAACTCGGCTAGAAGGTCTGGTGAGGTGTTATTTTTCATTGATGGAAATGCGGGGTATCCGGGCGTCTGCGGCCGAGGGCCTGGTTGGTTCTGTATTATGGTATACAAAGCATCCCCGCCGAACAGAGCCGGGGAAGCGATATCCCAAGACGAATCTATTCGCCAACGGAGGTAACCAGTGAGAAAATTCTTAGCAGTACTGGGAGTCCTGGCTCTCTTGGCCGCAGCCTGCGGAGACGGGGACGAGGAACCCACTGCCACCACTGAAGCAGCGGCGGTAGCCACCACTGCCGCGCCGACCGAGACTCCCGACGAACCCGAGGAAACTGCCGAGGAACCCGAGGAGCCGGAGCCGGCTGAGCCTGACTATCCCGAGATCACCATCAATATCGGGCATTCGGGCGCTCCGGACGGTTATGCCGACGTGGCGGCCGTCAAGTTCAAGGAGTTGGTCGAAGAAGGCTC
>JAPPKR010000122.1 GCA_028819835.1 bacterium
CCACAATGGCCAGATCGGCCTTGCCCTGCTGGAGGTCCGCCACCCCGTCATGCACAGCCACCAGGGACGAAGCGCAGGCGGCGTCGACGGCTTTCGCAGGCCCGACCAGACCCAGGACGAAAGAGACCCGTCCGCTGGCGCCGTTGAGGTTTGTGCCGCTCAGGGCGTACAGGGAACCGGCCGCCTCGGCGGGCTTGTCCGATTCAACGACCAGCATCCGGTACTCGTCATTGCTGATCCCCGTGTACACGCCGGTCCGGGTTCCGCGCAACCCCTCCGGATCGATACAGGCATCTTCCAGGGCCTGCCAGCCCACCTCCAGCATCATGCGCTGCTGCGGATCCAAGAGTTGTGCCTCCACCGGGGAAATGCGGAAGAAAGCGGCGTCAAACTGATCGATCCCATCAACGAACGCGCCGAACCGGCATGCCTCGTTCCGACCGGCGGGATCGTCGAACAAGCCGACAAGGCGTTCTCCACCGGAGCCGGGAAGGCCCTCGGTCACGGTGTTCCTGCCCTCTAGGAGAACCTGCCAGAACGCGTCCAAGTCGTCCGCTCCGGGGAATTTGCAGGCCATTCCGACAATGGCTATCGGCTCTGCGCCTTGTCCCCTCATCGCCTCAGGCTGCCGGTCCCTCACTGACGATCTCTCCCGGAACCTTCACGGTCTCCGAATACATTCATGGCACCCATATTTTAGCTATTCGGCCGCCCGGTCACAGGAGATGGCTTGGACCTGCCTCGCGGTCGACTACTGAGTGACGAGGGCGCGAAGTTCGGGCAGGACCTCTTTCTCCACTATTTCCAGGGTGCGGCCGGGGTTGACGGAGGCGATCTGGATGGCCACGTAGTCGGCGCCTATCTCGGTGACCAGCGGCCGGTAGACCTCGATCAGGTCCTCGGTGGTGGCGGCGAGCGTGTACTTGCCGAGAATCTCCGCTCGGTCCATGGAGTCGGCTCGCTCCCGCAGCACCATGGGGTCGACGGCCTGCAGTCGCCCGGGCGCGCGCAGGCCTCGCATGCTGCCCAGGGCTTCCCATGCCTCCGACTCGTCCCCGGCCAGAACACACCACCGGGTGGTCATCAGGGTCCCCGGACGTCCCCACTTCTCTGCCGAGGCGCGAAAGGGTCCGATCACCCTCTCGATAGTGTCCGCCGGGTCCTTGACAGAGGTGATCAGCCCATCGGACCGCCTACCGGCGAACGTCGCCGACTGCGGACCTCCGGCAGCCATCCAGATGGGTGTCTTGCGGGGCGGGGGGCTATAGAGCTTGGCCTTGTCGGTCGTGTACCAGTCACCTGAGAAGTCAAGCTTCTCGCCTTCCAGCAGACGGTGCATGATCTCCAGGGCCTCCCGCATTCTCCTGATGCGTTCCCGGTAGTCACCGAAGCGGAAGCCCAGGGGTCCCTCGTTGATGTTCTCACCGGTACCCACACCCAACACGAATTTCCCTCCGGACAATCGGTCCACAGTCGCCGCTGCCTGCGCCACCAGGGCAGGGTGATAGTGATAAAGAGGACAGGTGACGGAAGTGGCCAGTTCGGCGTCGGTGCGAGCCGCCACCGCTCCCAACCAGGACCACACGAAGCCCGACGCGCAATTGTCGTCGACCCAGGGATGGAAGTGGTCGGACCCCAGGATCATATCAAATCCGGCTTCTTCTGCTCGTACTGCTTGATCAACCAGCACTTCGGGCTGGTAGGACTCGTGACTGCACAGCCAGGCGAACTTCAACTCTCTACTCCTCGATCGATAACCGGCCCAAGGCTACCCGGCGCCCAGCGGCTATCATTCGACCCTGATGAATGCACTTCCGAGGGCCATGCCCGCCATCATTACCCCCTTCGATGAACAGCAGGAACTCGACCTTGACGCTCACCGGCACAACCTGTCCTTGTTGGGCGGACTGGGATACCAGGGTTTTGTTCTGGCCGGATCCACCGGCGAAGGACCTCTCCTCGAGCCCGGAGAGCGACGCCGACTGACGGCCGCCTCACGGGACGGCGTCGGGGATGACACCTTCCTTCTGTGCGGGATAAACGCCGAGACGAATCGCGAGGCCAGGCGCCAGATCGCCGAAGCGGCCCAAGGCGGGGCCGACGCCGCCCTGGTTTTGACCCCCACCACGCTATCTCGCAATCGCACCAATTTCGTGACTGCTTTCTTCACGGACGTGGCCGACGAATCGCCCCTCCCTGTCTTTATCTATTCGGTGCCGCTGGTGACCGCATACTCGATTCCCTTGGACGCGGTGTGGGAACTGGCCCAACACCCCAACGTGGTGGGCATGAAGGACTCCAGCGGAGACGCCATCCGCATCCAGCGGACGCTGGCGGGACTCCCGGACAACTTCGCGCTGTACAACGGATCGGCCCATTCGGTCACCCTGACGCTCGCCGCCGGGGCGCATGGCGTTATATTGGCGGCTGCCAATTACGTGCCGCGGCTGGGTCTGGAAGTAGTAGCCGCTGCACTGGAGACACCTCCGGGGGACATGAAGAAGCAGCATCGGCTGACAGCCGCCAATGACGGGGTGGCGCGGTACGGGATTCCCGGAGTCAAGGCAGCATCCGAGATGGTGGGACTGCGGGCCGGCCGTTGTCGGGCTCCCTTGCTGCCGGTCCCCGAGGACGCCCCGGCCGGGTTCGCCCATCTGCTCTAGGCAAGAGCGCCGCGGGGCTTTCTGCACCCAGCGGAACCCCAGGGCAGGTAAACAGGGTCATCGGTAGTTGACCCCCCACACGCAAACAGCGTGGGAGGTACCTGAACCTCGTTCCGTTCGTACCGCCCGGATGGGCGATGGCACGAACATCGTCCTCCGGCGGCACGGGAACCCCGGGGGACCCCGGTTGGTGGTGTGCCATGGCAACGGATTGGCCTCCGACCTGTACTACCCGTTCTGGTCTCTGCTGACCGGAGAATGCGACCTCATCGTCTATGACCTCAGGAATCATGGTTGGAATGAGGTCACAGCCATCGGCAACCACAACATACCGTCTCTTGTCAAGGATCATGACCTCATCATGGAGACCATTGACAGCTACTTCGGGTACAAGCCCAAGGTGGGAGCCTTCCACTCCGTCTCGGCGCTGATCTCACTCCTCTCTCCCACCAAGGGGAGCGCCTTCGCCGGGCGCATCCTGTTTGACGCTCCGCTGTGCAGACCCGGCCAGACCACTGAGGAAATGGAGGCAGCCACCGCCCGCAACGCGGCGGCCGCCAGAAAACGCAGAGAGAGCTTCGCCAACTGGGAAGACTTCTCACATCGCCTTCGATCCGTTCCGGCTCTCTCCCGGGTAGTTCCAGGCGTCTTCGACCTGATGGCGAAGACAACCCTCCGCAAGGACCCGGGCAGTGATCATTATGAACTGCGCTGCCCACGTGAATACGAGGCGCGCCTTGCCGAATACGGGGAGATCTACTCAGGGATGGTCGACCTGGGGGACTTGGCGTCACCGACGAAAGTGCTCGGCGCCGACCCGTCCATACCTTTCTCCTACCTGCCCTCCCTCGGCCTGACTGACATTGTTACGGTCGATTTCGACTTCCTCCCCGATTCAACCCACCTCCTTCAACTGGAGAAACCTGAGGCGTGCGCCGCGGCCGTACGGGACTTTCTGAACACAATCCATGATGGTTGACTCCCCGACTGTCCAAAGCCGCCGATGATCCCAGCCGGCGCTCGGCCGCCGGGACTTGCCCCACTCGCTTCTACACCCCTCCTCCCGTGTATGCCTCGATCACTTCCTCCGGCGATCCCTCTCTCCGGACGCATCCCTTGTCCAGCCAGATGGCGCGCGAAGCCAGGTCCTGCACCAACTCCATGTCGTGGGAGACCAGAATCGTGGCCGCTCCCCGCGCCATCACGCTTCGCACCCGCTGGCGAGACTTCTCCCGGAAGCCCTGATCCCCCACGCTGAGTATCTCGTCAACCAAGAGGACATCAGGGTCGATGTCGGTGACGATCGAGAAGCCCAACCGGGCCAACATCCCCGAAGAAAATGTCCGGACGGCCACATCCGCAAACTCCGACAGCCCCGCCCAATCGATTATCGGCCCGGCCCGCTCGGCCATCTCCCGCGGCGACCGGCCCAGGATGGCGCCGTACAGGACGACGTTCTCCGTGGCGGTCAACTCAGGATTGAAACCCGCACCCAACTCGATCAATGGCGCCACCAGGCCCCTGACGATCATCCGTCCCCGGGTGGGGGGCAACACCCGGGCCACCATCTTCATCAGCGTGGACTTGCCTGCTCCGTTGTCTCCGATGACGCCCAGTACCTCCCCGTACTCGATCCGGAAGGACAAGTCCCGGATGGCATGGAGTTCATCGACTTCGATCCTTCGTCGAAGAGAGCGGATCACCTGCTCTTTGAAGGTGCCGGGACGGTCCCTGATCAGGGGATACACCAAGGAGACCTCTAGACATTCGACAGCCGGGGATCTCACACCAGCACCGCCAGCCTTCGCCATGACCGCGAAAACGTCCAGGCGCCCCCGAGGAGAGCGACCAGAGACGTCAAGACCATCACCGCCCACATCCACCCTGGGGCGAAGCTTCCTCCGTAGACCAGGCCTCGGAACACCTCCAGGTAGGAATAGAGCGGGTTGATGTAGATGAACGGAAGGATCCGATCAGGAATGATGGTCACCGGGTAGAAGCCGGGAGTGGCATACATTGCGAGGGTCAGCAACACCCCCACAATGTCCAATACATCCCGGTAGGCGACTGCCAGGGAGGCAACCACCATCCCCAACCCGGCCACGAACATGGCAAGAAACAGCAATGGGACCGGCGCCAGAAGGACCGTGACCGGAATCCCCACCCCGGCGATCAGTTGCACCGCCAAAAGCAGCACGATGTTTATGGCGAAGTTCACCAGTGCGGCAAGAGCAGGCGCCACAGCAAACACCTCTGCCGGCACGTACACCTTGGACAGAGTCCCCGCCGAGCCGACTATGGACGACCCCGACGCAACCAATCCCTGAGAGAAGAATGTGATGAGCATGACCCCCGACAGCACGTACACCACGTATGGAACGCCGCCGGGGATCTCGAACCGGAAAATGGTGCTGAAGACCGCCCACATGACAGCCACGGTCAGGAGGGGATTGAGAAGAGTCCACCACACTCCCAGCATGGACCGTTTGTAGCGCACCGTCAGGTCCCGCTGAACCAGGAGCCCCAGGAGTCCCCGGTACCGGCGCAGGTTCGTGATCTCGGAGACAATCACCCTCCGAGGCTGGTCGGAGTCGTAGTAGGTGCTATGGGTCAGGTTCTCCAGAGCCCTCTCCTTTCGAACACCTCCCGCAACAGATCGGGCCGGTCGGTCATGATCCCGTCCACTCCCCTGTCCAACAGCCTCTCCATCAATCCCGGGCGGTCGATAGTCCAGACATGTACCTGCAGGCCCATACGATGGTAGGCCCTGACGGTCCGCCGGGTGACAAGGGGCACCAGGCCGGATCGAGCCGGGATCTGCAAGGCGACATTGTCGGTGCGGGCCGATCGCCCCAGCCAGGCGGCCTTGACCAACCGGGCGACCTCCTCCTCGCCGGTGGAGGTGGCTATTCCGCCTTCGGAGAGTGCTCGCACACGTGCCAACCTTGCGTCGGAAAAAGAGGCGACGATAACTCTATCGCTTATTCCCGTCCTGCGAATCAGACGCAAAAGCGGCTCCTCGGTGTGATCGGCCTTCAGTTCGAGCACCATGTGGAGATCGGGGAAAGAGTGAGCCACCTCTTCCAGGGACGGAATACGTATCCCCCGCCCTCTGAAAGGGAAACCCTGGGCGGGCAGGTGAGTGTATCCGGCGTCCAGTTCCTGCAACGCCTTCCATCCCAGGTTCGCCACCTCGCCGCGGCCATCCGTGGTGCGTTCCAGGGTGGGATCGTGATGACAAACCACCACCCCGTCGGCCGTCACGTGAAGGTCGGTCTCGATCCACCGGTATCCCATCTTCACAGTTCGAGAGAAGGCCTCCATGGTGTTCTCCGGCCACAGCCCCGCTCCTCCCCGATGAGAGATCGCCAGGGGGAGTGTCTCAGACGCCGGGGGGCTCATCCAGACTGGCCCACCGCAGTCAGATCTCCCTCCCGGATCAACTCCCACACCATCGGGAGGTCGGGATGGTACGCCAACTCGTAGAAGTGGCCGACGTCCATGATCACCATGTCTCCGATCGCGCCCCTGCCCAGCCATCCCCTGGTCGTGTCGCCCAGTGCCTGCGCACCCCCGAAGGTGGCGCACCACAACGCCGTCTCGATCGGGACTTCGCCTGCCTCGGAAGCGACCCAGGCCAGAAAGGGCATGGAGGTCACCGACCTCTCACCTGGCAGGCAGTCGCTGCCCAGCGCCACCGGTATGCCCAACTCCATGAGGCTGCGAATCGGAAGGCGGGTCCGGAGACTGGCCACCGGCAACACCACCACCGCTCCTCCCTGCAAACGCAGCGCCTCCAGGGTCGACTCGTCCAACTCCGTCATGTCCTGGACCGCCAGGGGACGGACCGACCGCACCAGGTCGGAGGGGATCCCGGGTCGGCCGTGCAGCCGGACCCGCTTGCGCAGATTGCCCATGGAAGCACACAGCTTCCTCACATCGGCGGAGGAGAAGCCTCCCGAGCCCACCGTCACGGAGAGGCCGGAGGCGTACTGGGAGACATCCCGCAGGATGCTGCGCGCGGCGGGATCATAGGGTGAGGGAAAGCCGGCATCGGGCCCTACCGTCCAGCTTGTCACGACCTTGAGGGGGAGTTGCTCCCCCAGCATGGCCGCGGTGGAAAGGCGCTGTTGGTCCTCCAGCGGATCGCCCCGGCTTCTAACCGACACCGAAAGGCAGGTCGCCCCGCCGGCCAGCAGACGCCCCGCCCACTCGGCCGCCATCTCGGGCTCCGTCGTCCCGTTGGACGTCCCGCGGCGCCCGGTTCCGCCCGCCACCTGGGAGAAGGCGTCCACAAAACCCGGCACCACCACCCTACCCCCGCAATCAAGCCGGGGCAGGCCTTCGAGTTGAGGGGGAAGCTCGTTTTCGGATCCCACCCATGCCACCTTGCCCTTCCGGATCGCCACCGCCGCGTTCTCGATGATGCCGAAGAAGTTCCCCCACGACGGATCGTTGGTCATCAGGCGGCCGATGCCGGTCACCAGCCGGTCCGTTCCATGCGGTCGAAGCGCCTCCTGGGCAACCGTGTGGGCCGTCGCTGCGCATTCGTCACAGATCCCCACTCCTTTCGGACCGGCAACCACGTAAGAGCCGGGGCCGGGAAGCCGGCTGCAGAATGAGCATCTGGCAGACATCTAAGGGATGAGCGTAGACAATCCGGACAAGGACAGGGGGTTACCGCGAGGCTACCGCGCCGGAACGGGAGGGCTCGCGCTTTGCTACCGTGGAGAACACCCTGATCCGAAAGGTTCACCTCAGTGGAGTGCGGATACGAGTTGGCCGGCGAGGTAGCCGTGGTGACCCTTCGCCGACCCTCCCGTTACAACGCCATCACCCTGTCGATGGCCGGAGAACTCACCAAGGCGATTCGACGAGCGGGCGCGGAAGCCCGGGCGGTGGTGATCACCGGTGAGGGCCGGGCGTTCTGCGCCGGTGCGGATCTCATCGAACTCACCAGGGAAATCGAGGAGGTCGGGGATCTCGAGACCATCCTTCACGGCCACTTTCATCCCCTCATCGACGCCCTGTGGGAATCGGATATCCCCACTGTGGCCGCGATCAACGGACCGGCCGCGGGAGCGGGAATGGGTATCGCCCTGTGCTGCGATCTACGAGTGATGGACCCGGAGTCCTACTTCTTGAGCGCTTTCATCCATCTGGGCCTCACTCCCGACTCAGGCACAGCTTGGGTACTGCCGCGGATGGTCGGACTGGGAAGGGCGATGGAGATCGTCATGTCCGGAAGGAAGGTGGCAGCCGGGGAGGCGCTTGAGATCGGGCTCTGCAACAAAGTGTCATCCTCCGGCGAGGCCCTCTCCGAAGCCTTGGAGTGGGCGAAGCGGCTTTGTGACGGACCCACCTCCGCCTACGGCGCCAACCGACGTCTTCTCTATGAGACCACCGGGCTGGGGTTCGCCGAGGGACTGGCCGCCGAAGCCGTAAGCCAGGGTCGCCTGGGCGAGTCGGCGCTCTTCGGTGAGGGGGTGGCGGCTTTCAAGGAGAAGCGAAAGGCCGACTTCCGCTCGGTGTAGGCGGGCCTGCCGGCGGTGGGTGGGCATGGCCCGGGCATCCTTTCGGGGCGCCCTTTACAATTGTTCCGATGTGTGGCAGGTTCGGCCAAGCCCGGGGCCCGGATTACTACGGCGAATACCTCGAGGTCGAGGAGACGGTCCCTGAACCCCTACCTCCCAGTTGGAACGTGGCGCCCACCGATCCTGTCTACGCATTCCGCCACCGCAAGGGGAGTTTGCGCCTCGAGACCATGCGCTGGGGACTGATCCCCCATTGGGCCCCGGATCTGAAGACCTTCCACATCAACGCGCGTTCGGAGACTCTGCTTGAAAAACCTCTGTTCCGGGTCGGTTTGACCCGGCGTCGCTGCCTGATCCCCGCCGACGGCTTCTACGAGTGGACTTCTCGTTCGAGAGGTCACGTTCCCCACTGGTTCTTCCGCGCCGACGGAGAGGCGCTTGTATTCGCCGGCCTGTGGGGGGTGCGACGCCATCCGGTGGACGGGGAGTGGCTGGTGTCCTGCTCGATAATCACCGGCCCATCGGAAGGCCCCATCGCCGCAGTCCATCACCGAATGCCGGTGGCGCTGCCCCCGGACCGCTGGGAGGCCTGGCTGGATCCCGACCTGGACGATGGGATCGCCGCCCGGGACCTTCTGGCGGCGCCCGAGACCGGAGGGTGGGCCACCCACCCGGTGTCCCGCAGGGTCAACAAGGTCAGCAACAACGACCCCACCCTGATCCAGCCGGTCTCCTACCCGGCCGCTCCCACACTGGAAATGTAGAACGGGGCGCGGTCACGTTGGCGGGAGCGATATTCGGTGACGCGATCTGGCTGTTCGTGGAACTGCTGGCCCTTTTCCTTGGGGTCTCCTTCGGCCTGAACCTGCTGCAGCGCAGGCTGGGAAACACCCGTCTCAAGACCCTGATGGGCGCCAGTCCCTTGAAAGCTGCCCTGAGGGGAATAGCGGTGGGGTTCGTCACACCATTCTGCACGTATTCGGCAATCCCGGTCCTGGTCGCCCTCCGGCAGGCGGGCGTAACAGCCGCCGGGTACGTGGCCTTCGTCGTGGCGGCGCCGGTGCTCGATCCGATTCTTTTCGGCGCGCTGCTGATCATCGTGGGGTGGAAAGCCGCCTTGATCTACCTGGGAGTGGCCTTTGCGGCCGCTCTCGCCCTGGCGCTGGTGGCGGAAAGGGTGAATCTGGAACGCTTCATGAAACCGCTTCCGGTTGCCGGGGGATCGGCCGACCACTCGACGCCCTGGGCGGGCATCGGTCTCGAGTGGCGCCCGGCCTGGAAGGCTTCCCGGGCATTGCTCCGAACCATGTTGCCCCTGCTGGTGGTCGGGGTGGGGCTCGGCCTGGCGATTACCGTCTTCCTTCCTGCCGAGACCGTCGCCCGCATCCCGGTGCTGGCCGGCGACGGCGCCATCCTCGCCGCGGCCGCGGTCGGGACCTTCTTTTATGTCAGCACCGAGATATTCGTGCCCATCGCCGACGCCCTCCGTTCGGCGGGAATCGGGATAGGCGCCATAGTCGCCCTCACCATCGCCGGCGCCGGGTTCAACATCCCCGAATTCGTGATCCTGAGCAAACTGGCCGGCAAAGGAATTCTGGCCGTATTCGGCCTGTACGTGTTCGGGGTGGCGGTTCTGGGCGGGGTGATCGCCCAGATGCTCGTTGCCTAGCTCAGGGCTGTCTTCCCACCAGCGCCAGGTAACGATCGACGATCGAGGCGTCCTCGGGGACCTGGACCGGGGGGCCAATCCGCCCGGTCCTGCGGAACATCTCGGCTCTTCCGCCGATCAGGTCATAGCTGATCCGGCACAACTCGGGGGGCAGATTCACCTCCACACCGGTCGCGGTCGCGATATCCCAGGCGTGAGTCAAGGGGTCCCATTGAACGAAGGAGACGAACGTGGCCATGTCCATCCTCCCGAACCAGTACTTGTCCTCCCGTTCCAGCACACCCGGTTGACCAAGCGCCGCGACCAAGGGACCCCTGGTCTCCTCCCACCGGGCCACGGGATCCCCGGGAGGATCGGGCTTTCCCGGCCTGGCCCACTCCCCCGTCCGGGCAATGTAGGCCAAGGCATCCAGGACGGCGCACTGATGGGCCAGCACGTCACGCGCCGTCCAACCCTCGCATGGGGAGTCGTTGTCCCAAGCGTCAGCCGGCACCTTCCGGCAAACCGCGTCGAAGAGGTCCACGGCCGCCATGAAGTTCTCGAGCTTCCGGTTCATGCCGGGATCGATGGTACCCCGGTGCGAAGAGACCCATTCCGGCCCTCTGGGCCGGCTACCCGAAAGCAGGCCGGGACGGCCGCCGCGCCCCGGGCCTCGTTGCGAGGTCTCAACCCCGGCTCCGCGGGTTATTCTCCGAGACGGGAGAACCGCAGGGCCCGGCGCCACAGGCGTCGCGGGCCCTGGACCCGCCACCCAGACCGAGCCGACAGATGTCCAACCACAAGACCGACAAGCCTTCCTCCGGCGGATCACTCCCGCGGCCGCGGACGAGCCGTCCGGTCATCTCCGGGACCCGAGGGATAATCTCGAGCGGCCATTACCTGACATCGATGGCGGGGATGCGCATGATGGTGTCGGGAGGGAACGCCTTCGACGCGGTGGCGGCAGGGGTCTTCGCAGGTGTGGTGGTCGAACCGACTGCCGCCTGCTCCCTCGCCGCCGAGAGCGTTTTCATGCTCTACGACGCCCGTTCCGGGGACCTCAAGTCGCTGAGCGGCCAGGGGGTGGCCCCCCGCAGCGCGACGGCCGAGTTCTACCGCTCACAGGGACTTGACGACGTCCCCACCGGCCCCGGTCCCCTGGCGCCCCTGTCGTTCACGGTGCCCGGCGTCGTGCACGCCACCATCTCGATGCTCGAAAGGTACGGAACCAAGAGCCTCAGCGAGGTGATTGGTCCGGCCATCCAATACGCCGAGGAGGGGATACCCCACTACCGGCAGATGATCGACTTCCTGGGACTGGAACCCACCATCCGCCAGTTCCGGCTCTTTCCCCCCGGCGGGTTGGAGGTCTTCTATGACGGCGGAAAGCTACCGGCGGAGGGGTCGCTGTTCTTCCAGCCGGGCCTGGCCGGGACTTTGAGATCGTTGGCGGCCGCCGAGGCTTCGTCAGCGGGCTCCCGGTCGGATGGACTGCGCGCCGGGATCGACGAGTTCTACAGCGGGGGAATCGCCAGGCTGATCGCCGATGCTTCGGATAGCGTCGGCGGAGTCCTTGGGTACCAGGATCTCACGGCCTACCGGTCGCAGTTCGAAGAGCCGCTCCGCACCACCTTCGCGGGCCATGAGATCTGCGGGCAGAGGACTTGGTCGCAGGCCGGCATTCTCCTTCAGACGCTGAACATGCTCGAAAACTTCGACCTGCGAGCCATGGGCCACAATACCCCGGCCTACATCCACACCATCATCGAAGCCCTGAAGCTGTCCATGGCGGACCGCCAGACCTTTTACGGAGATCCCGACTTCGCCGACGTCCCGATTGCCGAACTCCTGTCCAAGGACTACGGGGCGGCTCGGGCCGCCCTGATCGACCCCGGTCGGGCGGCCCCCGAGTTGCCGCATCCGGGGGACCCCCGAGGTGGGGCGGTCCCCATGGAGAGGCTGGTGGCCGAGGGCAGCCCTGCAGGGGGACCTGGCGACAAACTCGGCCAGGCGGGGGGCACCACCCACGTCGCAGCGATCGATCGGGCCGGAAACATGGCGTGCGCCACGCCCAGCGGCGGCTCTTTCGAGAAGTCGGTGTTCTTCCCGGAGTTGGGATGCGCCATCAGCACCCGTTCCGAGGTGTTCAACCTGTCGGCGGGGCACCCGAACGCTATCGAGCCTGGTAAGCGGCCCAGGACCACTCTGGTCAATTACATAGCCGTCAAGG
>JAPPKR010000100.1 GCA_028819835.1 bacterium
CAAAGGTGTGCGGAGATCTCCTGGTGGACGTGCCGCCCGAGAGCCAGACCCACCGACAGGTGGTGAGAAAGGACGTGGACATCGGAAAGCTCCGGCTCGACCCGGTGACCACCCTCCACTACGTGATCACGCCTCCGTCCACGCTGGAGGAGGCGGCCGGTGACGCCCAACGGCTCCTGCGGGCCCTCGCGGAGCAGTGGGGCCTTACCGAGGTGGGAGTGCGGGCGGAGATGCTCGGAACTCTGCAGGAGGCGCTTCGCGAGGGCCGGGGAAAGGTGACCGCGGCGGTGCGGGACGGCCGGGAGGTGGTGGCGGTGTGGCCCGGATTCTCCGAAGTCGTCCTCGGGGTGGCGGTGGATGTGGGCTCGACCACCATCGCCGGACACCTGGCCGACCTGACCACCGGGGAGATACTGGCCTCTGAGGGTCTGATGAATCCCCAGGTGAGGCTGGGTGAGGACCTGATGAGCAGGGTTTCCTACGCCGCCTTGAACGAGGATGGGGGAGCCCGTTTGACCTCCCTGGTCCGCGAGGCGGTCAACGAACTGTGCTCGGGTCTCGTGGAGTCGGCGGGGGCCGCCCCCGAGTCGGTGCTGGAGATGGTGGTGGTGGGCAATCCAATCATGCATCATCTCTTCCTGGGACTGGATGTGCGTCCCCTGGGCGAGGCCCCCTTCACCCTGGCGACCGACGGTCCGGTCGAGGTTTCCGCTTCCAGAGTGGGAGTGGACCTTGCGGATGCGGCCCGCGTATATCTGCTTCCCTGCATTGCAGGGCATGTGGGCGCGGACGCGGCGGGGATGATCCTTGCCGAGCGGCCCTATGAGTCGGAGGAGATAACCCTCTTGTGTGACATCGGGACCAACGCGGAGATCGTGCTGGGCAACTCCGAGCGCTTGCTGGCCGCCTCCAGCCCGACCGGCCCCGCCCTGGAGGGGGCCCAGATCTCGTCGGGCCAGCGGGCGGCGCCGGGAGCGATAGAGAGGGTGCGCATCGATCCCGACACCCTGGAGCCGCGGATTCGCGTAATCGGGATCGATCCCTGGTCGGACGAGCCGGGGTTCTCGGCGCTGGAGGCGGAGACGCAGGTCACGGGAATCTGCGGCTCGGGGATCATCGAGGCGCTGTCGGAGTTGGCGGCGGCGGGGGTGATTACCGCCGACGGCCTCATCGACGGGCGGGCCGCGGAGCGTTCCCGCCGGGTGGTGGAAACCGGACGCACGTTTTCCTATATCCTTTGGGACCAGGGGTCGGAGGTGCAAGTAACTCAGAACGATGTCCGGGCGGTGCAACTGGCGAAGGCCGCTCTGCTGGCCGGCGCGCGGCTCCTGATGGACCACTTGGGGACCGACCGTGTGGACCGGATCCGCTTGGCGGGCGCCTTCGGGTCCCACCTCAGCGCCTCGCATTCGATGGCGTTGGGATTGATCCCTGAAATCCCTCCGGAGGGGGCTTCCTCGGCGGGAAACGCGGCCGGGACCGGTGCGCTGATGACCCTCCTGAGCGGGGAGTGCCGGCGGGAGATAGAACAGATAACAGAGAGGGTGGAGAAGATAGAGACCGCCATAGAGCCCCGATTCCAGGAGCACTTTGTGGAGGCCATGTCCTTTCCGGGCGCTCGGCAGAGCCGAGACGGCGAAGGACGAGTTCACCAGCGACGATCCAGGCGGGGGACTTCCCGTCGAACAAGAGAGAGGCGAAGATGAGCAGCAGAAGAAGAAGATCCGGAGGCCGGGCGGCTCGGGCCGCGGCTCGCGCTGCAGCCCGGCGGGAGATGGAGAAATCTCCTTTCCTGACCAGCAACCTTGCACCGTACGAGGTGCTGAGCACGGAGGGTCTGGAACTCATCGAGAACAACGCGGAGATCATCCTGGAGAGAGTCGGGGTGGATATCACCGACGACCAGGCGGTGAAAGACTTCGCGGAAGCCGGCGCCGACGTCGATGGGACCAGGGTCCGTTTCCCGCGGGGGATGTGCCGCCAACTTATCACCGCCACCGCCCCGTCGTCCTTCACCCAGGTGGCCCGCAATCCCGCCAAATCGGTGGTGATCGGTGGAAAGAACATGGTTCTGGCCCCCACCTACGGTTCCCCCTTCGTCCGGGACCTGGAGGGAGGTCGCCGCTATGCCACGCTGGAGGACTTCCACAATTTCGTCAAGCTGGCATACATGTCTCCCTACCTCCATCACTCGGGAGGGACGGTGTGCGAGCCGGTGGACATCCCCATCCCCAAGCGCCACCTCGACATGGTGTACGCCCACATGCGTTACTCGGACAAGCCGTTCATGGGCTCGGTTACCGCTCCTCACCGGGCGGCCGACTCGGTGGAGATGGCCGCTCTGCTCTTCGGGGAGGACTTCCTGGAAGAGAACACGGTGGTCATCTCGCTGTGCAACGCCAACTCTCCTCTCACCTGGGACCGGGCCATGCTGGGCTCGGCGCGCGAGTACGCAAGCCGCAACCAGGGAGTCATCATCACACCATTCATCCTGGCGGGCGCCATGGCGCCGGTCACGGTGGCGGGGGTTGCGGCCCAGACCCTGGCGGAAGCGCTGGTGGGTCTGTCCTACACCCAAGTGGTGAGGCCGGGGGCCCCGGTGATCTTCGGGTCGTTCGCATCCTCGCTCTCCATGCAGTCGGGAGCGCCGACCTTCGGCACCCCGGAGCCGACCATCACCCTGTTCGTGCTGGCCCAGTTGGCCCGGCGGCTGGGAGTCCCGTTCCGCTCGGGCGGGAACCTCACCGCCTCGAAGATCCCGGACGCCCAGGCCGCCTACGAGTCGGCCGCCACCTTCCAGCCCACGCTCTTGGCCGGAATCAACTTCGTCCTTCACGCGGCCGGATGGCTGGAGGGAGGGCTGACCATGGGGTATGAGAAGTTCGTCCTGGACACCGATCAGTGCGGGATGGCCGAGGCCCTCCTGAAGGGAGTGGACCTGTCGGAGAACGGGCAGGCCCTGGAAGCGGTGATCGAGACCGGCCCGGGCCAGCACCATCTCGGCTCGGCCCACACCCTGGCCAACTTCGAGACCGCCTTCTACCGGTCGTTCACCGCCGACAGCAACAGCTTCGAACAGTGGTCGGAAGAAGGCGCCCTCGAAGCCGCCGAGCGGGCCAACTCGTTGTGGAAGAAGTCCCTCGCCGAGTACCAGGCGCCTCCCTTGGACGAGGCGGCGGACGAGGCGCTCCGCGAGTACATCGCCAAGAAGAAGCAGTTCTATCCCGACTCGGAGGTTTAGCGGTGGCATCTGCCTATACCGAACGGTTGAACGGCGTGGGTCCGGCCACCCGTTCGGCGATCGCCGAGGTTCTCGAGAACGCCCGCTACGAGATCATCCCTCTGAAGAACGCGGTGACCCAGGCCGCCCACCTGCCCACGGGCTCGGTGATCACCGTGACCGCTTCTCCCAACAAGGGAATGGAAGCCACAATGGACCTGGCAGCGGAACTGGCCGAAGCCGGTTTCGACGTGACCCCTCACCTCTCGGCTCGCCTCCACCGGGACCGCGCCCATCTGGAAGCGACCCTGGACAGGGCGGCGGAACTGGGTCTTCGTCGAGCCTTCGTGGTGGGGGGAGACCACCTCCACCCCGGCGAGTTCTTCGACGGGATCTCCCTGTTGCGGGCGATGGAGGAGATCGGCCACCCCTTCGAGGAGGTGGGAATACCCGCCTACCCGGAGGGGCATCCGGTGATCCCGGACGCCAAACTCGAAGAGGCGCTGTCGGAGAAGCAACCCTACGCGCACCACCTGGCCACCCAGATGTGTTTCGACGCCCAAGCGATTCGCTCGTTCCTGTCCGGCGCCCGGAGCCGACGGATCGGCCTTCCCGCCCTCCTGGGCGTGCCGGGCGTGGGAGGGCGGCTGAAGCTGCTGGAGATCTCGGCCCGGATCGGGGTGGGAGACTCGGTGAGGTTCCTCACCAAGAACGCCCGGGTGGTGACCAGGCTCCTGGGGCCGGGAGGCTACGACCCCGGGGAGTTGCTGGAGGACCTGGGAGACAGTCTGGTGGATCCTGTGCTGGGGATCGAGGGACTGCACATTTACACTTTCAACCGCTGCGAGGCCACCGAGGCCTGGCGACAGGAATACCTGGAGGCCCTGCGGTAGCGTTTTGCCCCCGACAAGTAAGGTCACGCTGAATGCTGGTTGACGCGATCTGGCTGGTCCTGGGAATGGCCGTGCTGATATTCGGGGCGGAACGGCTGGTCACCGCCGCCGAGCGGCTTGCCCACCACTGGGGGATGTCGACCGTCCTGATCGGAGCGGTCGTGGTGGGGTTGGGCACCTCGCTGCCGGAGATGCTCATCTCGGGGCTGGCCGCCGCCCGGCCGGAGGGACTCGACCTGGCGACCGGCAACATCGTGGGGTCCAACATCGCCAACCTCTCCCTGGTGCTGGGCGTCTCCATGGTGATCACACCTCTCAAGAATGTGGCGGTGGACCTGCGCCGGGAGTGGCTGGCCATGGTGGCGGGATCGTTGGTTCTGGTGGCCCTGGCCTGGAACAACGCCCTGTCCCGCTGGAACGGGGTGATCCTGATAGCGGCGATGGTGTTGGCGCTGATGCTCCTGGTCAAATGGTCCCGCGATCCTCGTCTGATCGGGGAGGGCACAGGCGGAGATCCCACGGGGGAGGGAGATAAACCCCCCTCCGCCGCCGTCTCGGCGTGGAGGGAAAGGGTGCAGGTGGTGACCCCCGTACGGTTCCTCGGGCTCGGGCTTCGTCTGCGGCTCACCCTGTGGAAGGAGATAACGATGGCGGTGGTCTCCCTGGCGTTGACCCTGTGGGGAGCGGACCGATTGGTGGATGGAGCAACCGGAATCGCTGACCGCCTCAACATCTCGGGGGGGCTGGTCGGCCTCACCCTGGTGGCCCTGGGCACGTCTCTTCCCGAGTTGGCCACCGCCGTAGCCGCCGCCCGGCATGGGGACAACGCGCTGGTCATCGGGAACGTGTTGGGCTCCAACCTCTTCAATGCGCTGGCTGTGGGAGGGATAGCGGGCGTGGTGGGGGACGGCGTCTTCGTGGGCAACTTCAGGGGGAGCCTCCTCTGGATGCTGGGCGCCGCAGTGGCGGCGGGCGGCATCGCCAACGGTCTGCGAGGAGTGGACCGTCTGCGGATCCACCAGAGCTCCAACCGGGTCCTGAAAACGCTGGGAACCACCCTGTCCAGGAGCGACGTGGTGTTCAACCGGTGGTCGAGGAGCCGGATGGCCGGATGGGTGCTGGTGGTCTTCTACCCCCTGGCCTTGATACTCGCCGGGCTGTAGACCAGGGGTCCGGAGTCTCTCAGAAGGAGTAACCGCCCAGTTCGGCGGTGAGTTGGGCGGCAATGTCGCACAGCATACGCCCGATCCTGGGCTCCTCGCCCGGCGCGGGGAAGCGGTAGGAGGGCCCGTGCACGCTCAATGAGGCCACGGCCTGGCCGTGGGGATTGAACACGGGTGCGGCCACCCCGTTGATGTCGTCGGTGTACTCCCGGTGCGTCCAAGCGTAGCCGTACCGGCGGACCGTTTCCAGGCGGGCCATCAAGGCCGCCGGGTCGACAAGGGTCTGAGGGGTGTGCCTCACCAGGTCCTGCTGCAGGTACCTTCCCAGCCTGTCGGGCTCCCATGTGGAGAGGAACACGAGTCCGGGCGCCACCGTGTTGTGGGGCAAGGCGAACCCGGTCCAATCCTGCACCTGCACAGAGCGGTCGGCCGTGACCTGGCTGACATAGAGCGTATTGTCTCCTTCCGGCACCGACAGGGTTGCGTCCTCTCCCAGATGGGAGACCAGGGACTGCAGGTGGGGACGGCTCAACTGGGCCAGCACCTGGGGTGACGTCCCCCCGCCGGCCAGCACCTCCAAACCGTGGCCGACCCGATACCGACCCCGCTTGCCCACCTGCTCCACCATGTCGAGATGCTGGAGGGTGTCGAGCATGCGGGAAACCGAACTCTTGGGAAGCCTGGTGACCCTGGCGATCTGGGCCAGACTGGTTCCGTTGGGGGAGGCCACTACCACCCTCAGAACCGCAAAGGCCCTGGTCACCGAACGAACGGGGGAAGTCACGATGTTTGTCGCCGGGAAGGGAGGTGTGTTCGCATTCTGCCTATCGGTAAAAACGTGCCGCTAGTCGGAATGTACTATAATACGGAACGAATCGCAGGAGTCAGGGGAAGGAGTCTGGGGATGGCTACTCAAGACAAAGTGATCCTCACCTGCGCGGTCACGGGAAGCTCGCACACCCCCACCATGAACATCGGGATACCCGTCACCCCCGAAGAGATGGTGTCCCAGTCGGTGGAAGCGCACTCCCGCGGGGCGGCGGTGATCCACATTCACGCTCGCGATCCCCTCAGCGGCCGTCCCAGTTCCGACGTGGGGCTGTTCCGGGAGTACTGCGCAGGTATCAAAGAGCAGTGTGACGCGGTGATCAGCATCACCACCGGAGGAGCCACCGGCCAGACCGTCGAAGAGCGACTGGCGGTGATCAAGGCGTTGCAGCCCGAGTTGGCCACCTGCAACCTGGGGACCATGAACTACGGGCTGTTCCAGATGATCCCCCGCTACGAGGGCCGCTGGAAGTACGACTGGGAAGAGCCGTATCTGGAGTCCACCCGCCACGAGCCATTCGTGAGCCGTTTCTCCGACATCGAGTACATGCTCACCGAGTTGACCGAGGAGACCGGGTGTCGCTTCGAGTTCGAGGCCTACGACGTGGGACACCTCTATACATTGGCGTTCTACGCGGACCAGGGCTTGGTGAAGCCTCCCATCTTCATGCAGTTCGTGGTGGGGACCCTGGGAGGGATCGGCCCGGACGTGGAGAACGTGGTGGCCATGAAGCAGGTCGCCGACCGGCTGTTCGGGACCGACATCGAGTGGTCGGTGCTGGGGGGAGGCCGCTTTCAGTTCGACATAGTCACCGCAGGCGCGGTGCTCGGGGGCCATGTCCGGGTGGGCCTGGAGGACGGCATCTATCTGCGGCGCGGACGGCTGGCCGACAACAATGCCGAGCAGGTGGCGAAGATGGTGCGGATCCTCGAGGAGCTTTCCCGCGAGACCGCCACTTCCGCGGAGGCCAGGGAGATACTCAATCTCAAGGGCCTTGACAATGTGGCCTTCTGACCGGCATTGACGATGATGAACGGACCGGGGGGGTCGTCTGGGCAGTTCGTCTCCGACGTAGGGGTTGTCGGCCTGGTGGGGACCGGCGTGATCGGAAAGGGATGGGCGGTGCGGGCCCTCTCCAGGGGCTGGGAGGTGGTAGCCGCCGATCCTGCTCCCGGGGCCGCCGAGGGCCTGATGGCTTTCGTGGAGCGGGCCTGGCCGGCCGCCACGGCGCTGGGCCTCTACCCCGGGGCGCGCCCCGACCGGGTGCGTTTTGCAGAGAGCATCAAGGAGGTAGCCGCCCGGGCCGACCTGGTCGTGGAGTCGGTTCCCGAGCGCGAGGAACTCAAAAAGGAGGTAGCGCTCCAGATCGACAGGGCGCTTGGGGCCGACGTGCTGATCTGCTCCAGTTCTTCGGGACTCCTACCCAGCCGCCTGCAGGCCGGACTCCGGCACCCGGAGCGGTACCTCATCGCCCATCCCTTCAACCCCGTCTACATACTTCCCCTGGTGGAACTGTGCGGGGGCCGTCTCACCAGCCCGGCGGCCCTAGCCGCGGCCAAGGCGATCTACGAAGACCTGGGGATGCATCCGTTGGTCGTGCGGAACGAGATCGAGGGCTATCTCTCCGACCGCCTCCAGGAGGCCATGTGGCGGGAGGCCCTCTGGATGGTGAGTGACGGTGTCGCCACCACCGATGAACTCGACCAGGCCATCGTCTACGGTCCCGGTCTGCGTTGGGCAGGAATGGGGACCATGCTCACCTTTCACCTGGCGGGGGGATCCGGCGGCATGCGGCACATGCTTGAGCATTTCGGCCCGGCCCTGGAGCTTCCCTGGACCAAACTCAAGGCGCCTCCCCTCACCGACCGCCTGTCCGAATCCATTATCTCGGGGATCGATGAACAGGCGGCGGGCCGGAGCGTGGCCGAGTTGGAGCAGCTTCGCGATGGCTTTCTGATCTCGGTGATGCGAGCGCTTCGACCTCACGACCTGGGGGCGGGGCGGCTGGTCGCCGACCGGGAGGCGGTCCGGCTGCAGGCCGCGGCGCGGGCCTGGCGTCCCGGAGTGGAGGTGGGAGCTCCCTTGGAGCTCTATCACACCCAGGTGGAGCCGGATTGGGTGGACTACAACGGGCACATGACCGAAAGCGCCTACCTGACCGCCTTCGGTTGGGCCTCCGACGCCCTGTTCCGCTTCGTGGGGATCGATGAAGGGTATCGGGCGGGCGGACACTCCTTCTATACAGTGGAGACCCACATCCACTACCGCCGGGAGGCCTCCGTGCACCAGGAACTCTTCTTCACCACCCAAGTGCTGGGAGTGGATGAGAGGCGCTTTCACATCTTCCATGCCATGTGCGACAAGGACGGGCGTCGCCTGTCCTCCACCGAGCAGATGCTTCTCCACGTCGACACCGATGCGGGCGCCGCCGTCCCCATCCTCCCGGGACCGGCCCGGGCGCTGGCTGCCGTGGGGGAAGCCCACCGGAAGCTGGGGGTTCCGCCCGAGGTCGGCTCGCGGATGAGCCTCGACCGCCGGGGCTGAGAGACACCGACCACCCATGGACTTTGCGCTCACCGACGAACAGGAACTGATCCTCGCCACTGTCCGGGACTTCACCAACCGCGAGTTACTGCCCCACGAAGATGAGGTGGAGCGGCGCGGGCACGTCCCTGCCGAAGTGGCGGATGGGATAAGGAAGAGGGCGATCGAAGCGGGGATCTTCGCCGCCAACATGCCGGTGGAGGTGGGCGGCGCCGGCCTGGACAACCTGACCATGGCCTTGGTGGAGAAAGAACTGGGCAGGGTGTCCTATGCCCTCCACCACCTGGTGGCCCGGCCCTCCAACATCCTGCTGGCGTGCGTCGGGCCCCAGCGGGAGCGGTACCTCTATCCTACCGTGGCGGGGGATCGCATGGAGGCCCTGGCGATGAGCGAGCCGGACGCCGGCTCCGATCTGCGGGGCATGAAGTGCCGGGCGGTCCGGGACGGGGACGAGTACGTGATCTCGGGCGTCAAGCACTTCATCTCCCACGCCGACATCTGCGACTACGTGATCCTCTTCGCCGCCACCGGCCCCGATCCGGAGGCGGATCCGGACCGGGGGCGCACTCCCCAGCGGATCACCGCCTTCCTGGTGGATGTAGGGACCCCCGGCTTCGAGGTCCGGGAAGGCTACCGATCAGTCTCGCACCGGGGATACAACAATTCCGTCCTCAATTTCGACGATTGCCGCATCCCGGCGTCCCAGGTCCTGGGAGAGGAGCATCGCGGGTTCGACGTGGCCAACACCTGGTTGGGGGAGACCCGGCTGGCGGTGGCCGCCAACTGCCTGGGCCGCGCAGAGCGGGCCATGGACCTGGCGGCCGGATGGGCGGCCCGCCGCACCCAGTTCGGGCAGACCATCGGACGCTTCCAGGGCGTGTCGTTCAAGCTGGCGGACATGGCCACCCAACTGGCTTCGGCGGAGCTTCTCACCCTCCGGGCCGCTTGGAAGGCCGACCGGGAGGAGATGACAAACGCCGATGCGGCCATGGCGAAGCTGGCCGCCACCGAGATGCTGGCCTACGTAACCGACGAGGCCATCCAGATCTTCGGCGGGATGGGCCTGATGGACGAACTGCCGCTGGAGCGCCTGTGGAGGGACGCCAGGGTTGAGCGCATCTGGGATGGGACATCCGAGATCCAACGCCACATCATCTCTCGTTCCATCCTCCGGCCCCTCGAAGGCTGAGCCACGGTGTCGAGGCTGTCGCGGCTGCTGAGGCCCAGGACCGTGGCGTTGGTGGGAGGGAGTCTGGTCAACCGGCTGGTGGAGTCCTGTGAGGAGATGGGGTTCGCAGGCGAGATCTGGCCGGTGAACCCCGACCGGGAGCGGCTGGCCGGGCTGGAGTGCTTTCCGGACCTCCGGGCGCTGCCCTCTCCGCCCGACGCGGCTTTTCTGGCGGTGAACCGCGGGCGGACCATCGAGGCGGTGGCGACCCTGGCTGAGATGGGGGCGGGCTCGGCGGTCTGCTATGCCTCTCTCTTCGCGGAGCAGGGAGACGACGGCGCCGTCTACCAGCGGCGCCTGGTGGAGGCGGCCGGGGAGATGCCCATTCTGGGACCCAACTGCTACGGCTTGGTCAACGCGGTGGACGGCGTGGCGCTGTGGCCCGACCTGTTGGGCTGCGAGCCGGTCTCCGAGGGCGTGGCCCTGATCTCCCAGAGTGGGAACGTGGGGATGAACCTGTCTTTCCAGGGTCGCCAGTTGCCGGTGTCCCACCTGGTCACGGTGGGGAATCAGGCCGTCGTGGGGATAGAGGACCTGATGGAGGAGTTGTTGGGGGACCGGCGCGTCAAGGGCATCGGCCTGTTTCTCGAAGCGGTCCGGGATCCCGCCCGGTTCCTGGCTGTGGCGCGGAGGGCCCTGGCGGCCCGGGTGCCGGTCGTGGCCCTGATGGTGGGCCGTTCCCGGCGGGGAGCGGAGATTGCCCGGAGCCACACCGCCTCGATCAGCGGCATGACCCAGGCATACCGGGCGCTCTTCGACCGCGGCGGGGTGATGGGGGTGGACACCATCCCGGAGTTGTTGGAGACCCTGGGGGTACTGGTGGGAGTCGGTCCCCTCCGGGGAAACCGGATCGTCTCCATGTCCTGTTCGGGAGGGGAGGCGTCGCATGTGGCCGACCTGTCGGAGGGCACCCGCCTGGACTTCGCACCATTCCCGTCCGGGCAGGCCGCCCGGGTGGAGCGGATCCTGGAGGGAAGGGTGAAAGTGGGCAATCCCCTCGACTACCACACCTTCATCTGGGACGACCGCGCCCGGCTGGAGGGGTTGTTCCGTGAGGTGACCTCCGGCCCCCAGGACGCCACGATGCTGGTGCTGGACCTCCCCGACCGCGACGGAGACTTCTCGGCCTTCTGGAAGACGGCCCGGGCGATGGTGACGGCCCGATCGGCGTCGGAGCGACCTGCCCTGGTGGTGTCGGGACTTCCCGAAAGCCTCTCCGCCAACCTGGCGAGGGAGTTGGCGGCGGCTGGGGTGACGCCGGTGCGAGGCATTTCCGAGGCGCTGGCCGGACTGGACGCGGCTGTCCGATGGGGAGAGGCGGTCCACTCCGAGCCCCCCATCTCTCCCGCCGCCGTCCCGCCGCCGGGTGACTGCCTCATTCACCTTGATGAAGCCCAAGCCAAGGCGCGCCTCGGAGAGTGGGGGATGACGGCGCCCCGGGGAAAGGTCGCCCCGGCCGCCGGCGTGGAGGCGGCGGCGGCTGCGATCGGCTATCCGGTGACGATCAAGGTGGTGGGGATCGATCACAAGACCGAGGGGGCAGGGGTGATGGTGGGGATCCGCACGCCTGGCGACTTGAATCTCGTATTAGAGGAGATGCTGGGGCGCTACGAGGGACCGTTCCTGGTGGAGGAGACGGTCGGCGGGGTGGTGGCCGAGTTGCTGGTCTCGGTGCGCCGCCAGTGGCCGGTCGGGTGGCTGGTGACTCTGGGGGCTGGGGGAGTCCTCACCGAATTGGTGCACGACTTCGTCCACTTTCTGGCCCCGGTCGACCCCCGGGAGGTGCGGGCCGGGATCGAGAAGTTGAAGGTAGGCCGGTTGCTGGCCGGATACCGGGGAGCCCCGGCCGCCGACCTCGGCGCCTGCGTTGCTGCGATCTGCGCCCTGGTGGACGGCGTGCTGGGCGACGAGGACGTAGTCGAGGTGGAGGTGAACCCGTTGCTGGCCACTGCCTCGGGGGCGGTGGCGGCCGATGCGTTGCTGAGCCTGACCGGTTGAGAAGAGCGCCCGCCCGACTCGAGAAATCAAGGCAAGGTACTCTTTGCCGGACCGGTTCGACAAACCGATGCAACGGCAGAAGGCATGGATGGCTGATTCAGAAGAGCATTCGAACAGTCCCTCGGAT
>JAPPKR010000070.1 GCA_028819835.1 bacterium
GCTGGGGATCCCCGAGAACACCGCTCCCCTGGGGGTGGTGACCATCGGCCACCCCGCCCCCGACCGCCGCTCCAGTTCCCTGGCGCGGGGAAGGCGACCCCGATCGGAGACCGTCCACTACCAGCGCTGGGGTGGCGACGCCTGAACCCCGGCCCGGCCTCAACTAGCCTGGATAGATGCTTCGCAGGGGGCTGATGGCCGGACTTGTTCTGATCGCGGCCTGCATACCGGCGGAGGCGCCCACCTCCACCACCGTCGCCGCGCCGGTTTCCGTGACGCCTGCCCCAACCTCCACCACCGCCCCCTCCACCACCACTACAACCAGTCCGCCTCCGGTGCTCACCACCTCCACAACCCGGATGTCCGAAACCCCCGAGCCCCGGCCCATACCTCCCTGCCTCACCCCCGAGCCCCCTTTCGGAGGTGAAGGAGAGATCGGCAGCTACAGCCCGACCGGGTCGGACTCGGCGATCCTGGTCTCCATCGACTGGCAGTCCTGGGGGGAGTGCGATCGCTTCGTGTTCTCCATGGCCAGCCCGGAGGGAGCGCCCACCCTGGTGCCACCCCCCGCATTGCTGACCTCTTTCGCCGAGCACGGGGTGGTCCGGCTGCAACTCGGTGAGGGAGATGAGACCTCGGCGGTCTCCTACCAGTTGGTGAACACGCCGCTGGTCGACCGCATCTACGTGGTGAAGGCGCCCGACGCAGGACTGATCGTGGACCTTCACGTCCCCGAGCCGGTCTCGGCCAGGATGATTCCCAGTTCCGCTCCCGCCACCCTGACACTCGACCTCCGGTCCGGGAACATCCCTTTCTCCCGCAAGCCGGTGGTCGGCGCCTCGGCGGTCCTGTTCCTGCCGTCGGGTCGGGAGGAGATCCATTATCCCTTCACGGTCAACGGGTATCTGCGTCCGGGGATTCGTGAGTCGGTGGCCACCCTCACCGGCCCGGACGGCACGGTGACCGAGGCCCGGTTCCCCCTGGCGGGCACCGACGACCTGTGGTCGAGTTTCGTGGCGGTCTTCCTGGAGGGTCCGGCCGGATGGGCCACCCTGCAGGTGGAGGATGCCCAGGCCCGGGTGTTCTTCGAGAACTGAGGCATCCCTTCAGGGGCAGGACCGGTCGGCCGGCCCGCTGACCACGGGGAAGGCCGAGACCCCGGGGCCGACGACCCGCTAGAGCAACCCGGGAAGGTCGACGAGGGTGAGATACCCGTCGGGAAGATTCACAGACGGCACGAGTTCGTCCACGAAGGGAACCTCCCGCAACCCGGATGGGGTCTCGATCACCAGCCGACTCTGGGCCTCCGACCACTCCACTCCCCTCACTCTCCCCACCACCTTCCCCCTCGCCGTCCTGACTTCCAGTCCCTCCAGTTCATCGGGCCAGAATTCCTCCGAGTCCAGCGGTCGACGCTGGCGCTCCTCGATGTAGAGTTCGGCGCCCCTCAGCTTCTCGGCTGAGGTCCGGTCGGACACCTTCACGAATTTGACCAGCAGCCTCTCCAGGTGGGTGCGGGTCCTCTCCACTTCCAACGCTCCCCTTCCCGCCGTCATGACCCTTGCTCCGGGCTCGAAGCGGTGGGGATCGTCGGTGTCCGGCCACACATAGACGGCGCCGTCCAATCCGTGCGGGCGCCCCACCCGCCCGACCACCACCCTGTCAGTCGAGGAATTCGATCTCGACAATCCAGTCATCGTCACAGACGAGTTGAGCCAGAGTCCGTATGGCATTGGCGGTCCTCCCCCGTCGGCCGATCAGCCTGCCCATATCCTGTTTGGCGGCCCGGACCTCGGCCAGCACCCGCCTCGGCCGGTTCGTCACCATCGTCACGTTTACCTCGGAGGGCCTCTCGACGATCTCCCTCACCAGGTATCCGACCAACCGTTCCACCCTGTCGGCGTCGCTCATGCCCATCCTCCTCAGGTTGCCCGGGTCTCGGCGGCGGCCACCGCCTTCTCACCGGAAGCAGGACCGGGGTCCGGCGCGGCGGCCGACGTCTCGTCGCTGACTCGATGCGCCTTGCCCGCTATCACCCGGTACCGGGTCCAGGCGCCCGAGATCTCCATCAGCTTGCGGACGCGGTCGGAGGGCTGGGCCCCCTTCACCAGCCAGTCCACCGCCCGGTCGTTTTCGATCTCGATCAGCGACGGTTCAGCCAGGGGATCGTAACGGCCGATCTGTTCAATGTATCGCCCGTCGCGGGGCTTCCTTCCATCGGTCACAACCACCCGGTAGCTGGGCGTCTTCTTCTTCCCCATCCTCATGAGACGGATGCGTACCGCCATGTTCATTCACCTCTTGCGTCGTCGTCGGGTCCTGGCCGGCTGGAGAAGCCCTTCCATTCCCATTCCGGGGAACTTCCCCCTGCCGGACAGCATGTTCATCATTTTCTGGGTATCGGCGAACCTCTTCAGCAACCGGTTCACCGCGGTAACGGTGGTGCCCGACCCCGTCGCGATCCGACGCCGACGGCTGCCGGTGATCAACTTGGGATTGCGCCGCTCCTCGGGGGTCATCGAGTGGATGATCCCCACGGTGCGTCGCATTTCGTCATCGCTCAATCCGGCGATGCCTGTTCGGGCCCCACCGGGCATCATAGCAAGAACCGCGTCCAATCCCCCCATCCGACGCAGGCTGTGAAGTTGCTCCAGGAAGTCGTCGAGGCCGAGACTCTGCGAAGTGGCGGCGCGGACGAACTTCTCCGCATCCGCCCGAGGGGTCACGGCTTCGGCCTTCTCTATGAGAGTGAGCACGTCTCCCATCCCCAGGATCCGGGACGCCATACGGTCGGGATGGAACACCGAGAGGGCCGCCAACTCCTCGCCCTCTCCCACCAGCTTGACCTTCTGCCCGGTGGCCTCCGTGACCGAGATGGCCGCCCCGCCCCGCGCGTCTCCATCCAGTTTGGAGAGGACGATCCCGGTCAGGTCCACCCGTTCGGAGAACCCCTGCGCCACCGTGACCGCGTCCTGGCCGGTCATGGCGTCCACCACCAGCAGCGTCTCCTGGGGCCGAGCGATTTCGGACATGGCGGCCAGTTCGTTCATCAACCGTTGATCGATCTGCAGCCGACCGGCGGTGTCGATCACCACTGCGTCGTTGCCCCGACCCCGAGCGTGTCGCAGGCCCGCCCGCACCACCCGCTGGGGACTGGACGCCTCCGGCTCGCTGTAGACGGCCACTCCCGCTCTTTCCCCGAGTGTCACCAACTGCTCGACCGCGGCAGGGCGCTGCAGGTCCGCGGCCACCAGGAGTGGCCGCTTCTGGTAGTTCTCCCGCAGGTGAAGCGCCAGCTTGGCGGCAGTGGTGGTCTTCCCGGACCCCTGGAGACCCACCAGCATCACGGTGAGGGGCGATCCCTTCACCACCAGGGGCGCGGGCTCCTCGCCCAGGGTCTTGACCAACTCCGAGTGGACGATCTTGATCACCTGCTGGCCGGGGGTGAGGCTCTTGGACACCTCGGCGCCCCGGCCTCTTTTGGCGATCCGCTCGCAGAGACTGTTGACCACCTGGATGTTGACGTCTGCTTCCAGCAGGGCCAGGCGCACCTCCCGGAGGGCCGATCGCAGGTCCGCCTGCGAGAGCCGACCTTTTCCCTTGAGGCGGGTGAAGATAGACGAGAATCTCTCGGTGAGTGACTCGAACATCACATCACCCCTTCGGGCGTCGACCGAACGGCGGGTGGTGAGCATTCCCTTCTCCACCCGTCGACGGAGTAGCCTGGCAGATGTCCGTCAAGGAGCGACATGGAACGCCATTTGCCAACCATCGGTATCCAGCGTACCGGAGATGTGCTGACAGCCGTCATAGATAACCCCCGTTCTCCCCTCAACACCGTGGACGGCCAACTCCACGAGGACCTGACCGCCCTGTTCAGGATGCTGAAGCGAGAGGACGAGGCGCGGGTGGCGATCCTCACCGGAAGCGGGCGGGCGTTCTCGGCAGGCGGGGACTTCGGATGGTTCCCGACCCTGCGGGACACTGAGACCTTGGACCACCTCCGCCGGGACGCAAAGCAGCTCATCTGGGACCTGGTGGACATAGAGATCCCCATCATCGCCGCCGTCAACGGCCCGGCGGTGGGCCTGGGCGCCTCGATAGCCCTGCTGTGCGACGTGATCTTCATGTCCGCCGACGCCGTCATCTCCGATCCCCACGTCCGGGTGGGTCTGGTGGCGGGAGACGGGGGCACCGCCATCTGGCCGCTCCTGGTGGGCCCGGCCCGCGCCAAGGAGTACCTGATGACGGGAGACCCCCTCTCCGCCGAGGAGGCGGAGCGGATCGGGCTGGTGAACAGGGTGTTCCCTCCCGAGAAGCTTCTCCCCGAGGCCACCGCCTTCGCGGAACGGCTGGCACGGGGCGCTCCCCTGGCCATCCGCTTCACCAAGATGGCCGTCAACAAGCTGATCAAGGACGCGCTGAACGTCGCCTTCGACTCGGCGGGGGGATGGGAGCTATTGACCTTCCTGTCCGACGACCACGACGAAGCCCTGCAGGCCATCGCCGAGAGACGACCCCCCAACTTCGAAGGCCGCTGACCATCCGGCCCGGCCGTTCCCGGGCCTTGTGGCGTGCACCGATGTATAGTGATCTCATACTCCCGCGGTGGGGGTGCAGTGCAGTGGAGTACTCGGGAGCCAGCCGGGAAAGGGGGCGACATAAATGGCAACAACCGTAGATACTCATAGAGAGGTGAAGAATCTCGTGGGCGCCGGGTTGGAAGAACCCCAAGCCGAGGCGGTGGTCGGCACTGTCATGGCAGCGCGTGCCGGACTGGCAACCAAGGCAGACCTGGATGTCCTACGGACGGAGTGGCGGGCGGATCTGAACCTTCTGCGGGCCGAAGTCCGAGCAGATATGAGAGAGTTGAAACTGGAGTTGATCAAGTGGCTGGGCGGCACGACCATTGCCATGGGCGGCATCGCGGTGGCGGCGTTGAGTCTGATCCTGGGCTAGGAGTGTTGCCTCGGCGGGCTGGAGACTAAGAGTTTTCCCGAAGGCTATCTCTTCTCCCCTCCCACCCAATAATCACATAAGCGCGAGAGTCTCGGCTCCTATTTAGGAATGTCGCGAAATTCTCGGCCCCTATTTCGGGAACCCTCCCCCACCACCACCTTTCCATGGGTCGAACAGGCTCTGTCCAGCCTGAGACAGGGCTTGTTGATTAGGTCGATCTGATCCCTCGAGGCGGTCCGGCCGGCGCCTGGGCGGACGGTCTTGGTGCTTGGCTCCTGTCAATATGGAATGCCGGTGGGACAGAATCAACCTCCCGATCGGAACTTTTTTCACACCCCGTGGCAAGACAGATGTCGACCGACATCGCCACAGTTCACCCTAGCCGGCGTCCATGTAGGCCCGGCCGGCTTGTGCTGCGGTGTTCAGGGCGCCGCCCAGCATGGATTGGAGGGAGAGGATTCTGCGGTAATAGAGGTGCAACCCGTATTCCCAGGTGAAGCCGATCCCTCCGTGCACCTGGATGGCGGACTCGCAGACCTCCCTTGCATAGGTCGGGACGGACCAGAGCAGGCCTGCGAGGAACGCGGGGTCCCAGGAGCCTTCATCCATCAGGAAAGCAAGTCGGGCCACTGCGGAGCGCATCAACTCCAGGCGCGCCTTCATCTCCGCCAGAAGATGCGTCACCGCCTGGAAACGGGTGAGAGGACGTCCGAACTGTTGACGGCTCCGGGCGTGGGAGACTGACAGCGTCATGATCCGCTCCGCACCGCCCACCAGGTCGGCCAAGAGCCCCGTCAGCCATCCGGCGGCCACGTTCTCGCCGGCGGTCCAGCCATCCAGCATCACCTCGGGCCGGACGCCGGCGGCCGACAAGGTATGAACGCCTTGGGCCCGATCAAGGGCGTCGGCCCGCTCCAAGCGCACGCCCGGGTCCTCGAGGGAGATCACCGCCGTCCAGCGAGGATGGCAGAGCGCCGCCAGCCTGGCCCCCAGCGAGAGCCTCACCCCCACCCCGGACACCGCCAGCATCCCACCTGCGTCCATTTCCCCCGATCCCTCGGTGACATATCCGCCTCCCCCGGCCACCTCGCCCGCCACCACTCCCTCCAGGCCGCCATGCCCGGCCGCGGCCAGAGCCGGCGCCAGGAGCAGCGACTCGTCCAGCAGCGCCACAGGCAGGAGGTGCTCCCCGGCCACCGCGCACAGGTCGATGACCTCCCCGACGGCCAACCCCAGGCCGCCGGCCTCCTCGGGCGTCATCAGTCCGTTCCAACCCATGCCGGTTATCTCGGCCCGCACCCGGGCAGGAAGCGACCGGTGCTCCCTGGCCCGGTCCAGCGCCTCCGAGAACGGGAGCAACTCCCCCAGGGCCTGGTGGAAGGCCGCGGCGAGTTCGCTCATCTGATCCCCAGGAGACGGCCGACGATGATGTTCTTCTGGATCTCGGACGTACCCGAGTAAATGCTCACCGAGCGCGACTCCAGGAGGTCATGCGTCCAGCCGTCGTCGGCCAGGGTCACCTCCGGTCCCAGGATCTCGGCGGCGGTGGCGAACAGGTCCTGATAGACCTCGGCCAGGTACAGCTTGTCCACCGACGTGGCGCCTGGGAGGAGCGTCCCGGCCTGCTGGTGGGCAAGCGTCCGGTAGGCCTGGGCGGTGAGCGTCTCCAACGATGCGTGGATTCGTCCGATCCCGGCCAGGGCGGCCCGGTCGGCGCCTCCCGACGCCCGGACCCTTCCCGCCAGTTCCGAAAGCCTTCTCCGCAGCCGGATCGAACGTTCCAGCACGAAGATTCCCCGCTCATACCCCATCGCCTTCATCGAGACCCGCCATCCCTCGTTGATGCCGCCCAGCACGTTGGCGACCGGGACCCGCACCTCGTCGAAGAACACCTCGCTGAAGTGCGGCTCGCCAAGCATCTGGGGCAGGGGCCGGATGGTGATTCCGTCGCTCTTCATGTTGGTGATCAACAGGGTGAGCCCGCCATGCTGCCCGGGCTCCCCGTCGGTCCGCACCAGGAGGGCGTTCCAGGTCGACAACTCGGCGCGGGAGGTCCACACCTTCTGGCCGGTGACCACCAACTCGTCGCCGTCCACCTCCGCCCGGGTCCGGACCCCCGCCAGGTCCGAGCCGGCGTCGGGTTCGGAGAACCCCTGGCACCACAGTTCCGAGGCGTCCAGCATCCCGGGCAGGAACCGCTGCAACTGGGAGGACTCACCCAGGTCCATGAGGGTGGGACCCCACGTGTACAGGGCCAGCCGGTTGATCAGTTCGGCGGCGCCGCTCCGGGCCAGTTCCTCGGCCAGCACGGCCTCGGCGGCCAGCGACATCCCCCGCCCACCGTAATGCACCGGCCAGGAGAGTCCCATGAAGCCGGCCTCGCACAGAGCGGCCTGCCAGCGGGTCAACGCCTCGATGCGCGCCCCGTACTCGGCGGGGGGAGGGCCCGGGTCGTGGTCGGCGATCCAGGCGCGGAGTTCGGTGCGGAGATCCTCCTCCGCGGGCCCCATGGCAAGCGTTTCGGGAAATGTCTGCAGAGCGACCTCGATTACCGTCCAGACAACGACATTTCGTCGGACGGCGAGTGCAGCCAGCAAAGCACCCGGTGGCGGTCGCCCGTGGTTGCTTCGGCGGGAAACTCCTCTGTGCAGATGTCCATCACCTCCGGGCACCGGGGAGCGAACGAGCAACCCGGAGGGAGATCGATGGCAAGAGGAGGCTGCCCGCTCACCGTCAGCAGTCGCTTCTTGCGCGACTCCAGGCTGGGAAGAGTGGCCAGGAGCGCCTTGGCGTATGGATGGGCGGGTTCGTTGAAGATCTGGCGGGTGCTTCCGGTCTCGACGATCCGACCGGCGTACATGACCGCCACCCGGTCACACAGCCGGGCGACTATCCCCAGGTCGTGGGTGACGAAGATCATCCCGAACTGGAACTCCTGCTGCAACTCGGAGAGGAGCCGGAGGTACTGTGCCTGGACGGTCGCGTCCAGAGACGTGGTGGGCTCGTCCGCGATCAGGAGCGACGGACGGCACGAAAGGGCGATGGCGCCCGCCACCCGCTGGCGCATCCCGCCCGACATCTGGTGCGGGTACTGCTTGAGGCGCCGCTCCGCCTGCGGGATGCCCACCTGGCTGAGTATCTCGACGACGCTGTCCCGCAGCGCCCTCCCCCGCAGGCCCTGGTGGATGCGGATCGCCTCGGCCACCTGGTTGCCCACCGTGTACCCGGGGTTCAGGGAACTGAGAGGATCCTGGAGGATCAGGGAGATCTGGCCCCCCCTGATCTGTCTCATCTCCCGCTCGGAGAGGTCCAGCAACTCCTGTCCGTCCAGGAGGACGCTCCCTCCCACGATTCGCCCGGCGGGAGCCTCGACCAGTCGCATCAGCGCCATGCAACTCACGCTCTTCCCCGAGCCGGACTCTCCCACCAGCCCCAGCGTCTCCCCGCGGTCGAGCGAGAAACTCACTCCGTCCACCGCCTTCACCACCCCGCGGCGGGTGTGGAACTGGACCCGCAGGTCTTTGACTTCCAGCAACATGGCTACAACTGCCGCAGTTTGGGGTCGAAGCGGTCCCTAACCCAGTCCCCGAGGAGGTTGGCGGCCAGCACCACCCCGAAGATGGCTATCCCGGGAATGATCGAGACCCACCAGGCCCGGCCGAGGATGTCCCGCCCGTCGGCCACCATCAACCCCCAGGCGGGCGTGGGAGGCGGGATCCCCACCCCCAGGAAGCTCAGGGAGGCCTCGAGGAGAATGATCAGCGCCACCTGCAGGGTGGCGAGCACGCCGATGGTGGGCATGACGTTGGGGAGGATATGCCTCCAGAGGATGCGGGGACTGGAGAGACCCGCCACCCGGGCCAAGTCGATAAAGTCCTCCTCGCTTATCGCCAGCGCCTCACCCCGGATCTGTCTTGCGTAGTAGGGCCAGAGCAATATCACGATCACCATGAGCACATTGGTCAGGCTGGCCCCCAGCAGCGCCACCAGGACGATGGCCATCAGCATCAGCGGAAGCGCCAGGGTCATGTCGGTGATTCTCATCAGGACGATCTCCACCCAGCCCCGGTAGAAGCCGGCGACCAGGCCCACGATGGTCCCCAGCACCCCGGCCAGTCCGGTGGCCAGGATCGCCACCATCAAAGAGACCCGGGCGCCGTAGAGGATGCGGGTGAAGATGTCGCGGCCCAGCGTGTCGGTTCCCAGCAGGAAGTCGCTGTTGCCGCCCTCCTGCCACACGGGAGGGATCAGCTTGTTGGAGAGTTGCCCCACCTCCGGATCGTGAGGGGCGATCAGCGGGGCGAACACCGCCACCAGCACCACCAGCCCCAGCACGACCATGGAGACGAAGGGGAAGCGGATGGTGGTGGCCGCTCCCCGCACTTTCACCCGGGGCTCTTCGGCCTGGGGCGCTCCCGGCGCGGATTCGGTGGTGGTCATCGGGTGTACCTGATCTTGGGGTTGATCCACGCGTACGCCAGGTCGGCCAGGAAGTTACAGAGCACGAAGGCCGTCCCGATCAGGATCACCGCTCCCTGTATGACCGGGAAGTCCCGTTGGATCACCGCTCTGATCAGCAGGCTCCCCACACCCGGCCAGGCGAACACGTACTCGGTGACGATGGCGCCGCCGATCACGGCTGCGAAGATGACCGTTGCGTAGGTGATCACCGGCAGGGCGGCGTTCTTGAAGGCGTGTTTCCAGATAACGACCGACTCCCGGACCCCTTTGATGCGGGCCAGCTTGACATAGTCGCCGTACAGGGACTCCAGCATGGAGGAGCGGGTGAGACGCATGATCCCCGCCGAGACGAACCATCCCAGGGTGAAGGTGGGCAGCACGACGGATAAGAGTCCCTCCCTCCCCCCGGTTGGAAACCACTGCAACTGCACCGAGAATATTCGCAGCATCACCAGCCCTACCAGGAACGACGGCGCCGCCCCTCCCAGGATGGAGAAGATCCGGGCCACGTAGTCACTGCCCCGCCCCCGGTATTTGGCGGCGTAGACGCCCAGCGGCAAGGCGATCAGCAGGGAGAACATCATCGAGAAGACCGACAATTCCAGGCTCGGCAGGATCCGAAGCGACAGGAGTTCGCCGACCGTGCGCCCCCGGAAATACAGCGAGGTCCCCAGGTCTCCGGTCACCAATCCTCCCAGGAACACCCCGTACTGGACCAAGAGAGGCTTGTCCAGCCCATAGGCAGCCTTCAGTTCGTTGGCCATCTCCTCGGTCACCTGGGGCGGGATCATCCTCTCCACCGGGTCCCCGGTCAGCCGGACCATGAAGAACAACACCGTGATCAGGACGAAGATGGAGACCACCGCCTGGGCCAGCCTCGCCAGAATGAAGCGCCTCATCTTTGCATCACTCTCCCGGATTCCCGCCTCTGTAGAAAGCCAACCATTTTCAGGTTAGAGGACCGCTCGGCGCGAAAGGGAAAAATCATCGGCGGCCGACTCAGAATATGCATAGGGGATTGACCGCCGATCCGGTCCCTCCCCTGAGACGCAGCGGCGACATCATCAGTACGAACTCGGCCCGGCCCTCGGCAGAGCACGCCGCCTTGAGCGCCTCGGTGTCCGGCCAGTCCAGGAGTGCGAGGCCCATCCCCGCCAGACCGAGGGAGTGGAGGGGCAACGCGAGGCCGGGGTACGGAGAAGGCATCCTCTCGATGCAGTCTCCCCCGTACACCGCCACCTCCCTGCGATGAAGCCAGCGGATGGCGTCGATGTCGAGGCCTGCCCGCTGTCCCGGCTCGGGTGGATCGTCTCCGGACTCATGGACCATCCGTCCCGAGCGGACCAGCACCGCGTCACCGGCCTCCGCCTCGACCCCCCAATACTCCTCGGCGGCCTCCAACTCCTTCGGGCCGATGCTGGCGGTCGGATCGAGGTAGTCCACCCCCAACGCCGAGGCCACGTCCAGGAACACCCCCCTGGTCACCACCCCCTCCGCCATCGCCTCTATCGACCCGAACCTCATCCCGTGGCGATCCACCTCGTCCGCCGCTTGCCGGCCGTTGTACATCTCGCCCTCGAAGTAGACATGACCGACCGCGTCGAGATGGGTCACCGAGAGGCCGTGGGGTGCGATCCCCACGAAGTCCATGGTCGCCTCGGCGTGATGCGCGGCGTAGAGGAGGTAGTGGACCACCGGCCGGGGATTGGAGGGCCCCGACACGGTGTCGAGGTCCCTTCCGATCGAGACCACCCGACCCGAGCGCACCAGTGAAAGCGCCTCCTTCACCTTGGCGGGGGTTATGTAGTTGAGGGTCCCCCGCTGATCGCCTTCGCCCCACCGGCCCCGATTGGAGAGTTCGGAGAAGATCTCCCGGTAGTTCAAGTTCCCGTCCTCTCCCACGAGAGCCTGGGGCGGACCTCGGTCACGAACAGTTCCAACTGCTCCAGGATGTCCTCGGTCTCCGGCCCGGGCGGGGTGGCGATCTGGAGGTGGGTGGTCCCCGCCTCGGCGTATCTCTCCATCGAGTCGACGATCCGCTCCACCGACCCTCGGCACGGGTGGTCCGGATCGGCGCGATCAGACACCTCCAGGTTCACCCGGTTCGAGTACACGAATCCTTCCGGATCCCGGCCGTATCCCGCCAGCCTCTCCACGATGTCCTCCCGGATCTCCGGGATTCGGTCGGGGAGAACGAACGCTCCGTGCCACCCGGTGCCTATCCGGGCGGCCCGCCGGCGGGCCGGCAGGCTGTTTCCACCCACCCAGATGGGGATGGTCCTCTGCACGGGCTTCGGGAAAAAGCAGATGTCGGGAGGGAGGCTGTAGAACCGCCCCTCGAATCCCGGATGATCCTCTCGCCACAACAGGGTCATCACATCCAGGTACTCGTCGGTGACCGCGCCCCGGTCCGCCCAGGAGGCGTCCACCGCCGCATACTCCTCGGGAATCCACCCCACCCCCACCCCCAGGATCAACCGCC